>NZ_JBHXTG010000017.1:0-124012 GCF_042677465.1 Kitasatospora sp. NPDC127111 | reverse complement strand
GCCCCGGGGCGGCCGGTCAGGAACGGGCCGCCGAGGACCGGACCAGCGAGACGATCCCCGGGATCGGGAAGAGCAGCAGGAACAGGTTGGGCAGCCACCACCCCGGCGAGAA
This sequence comes from Kitasatospora sp. NPDC127111, assembly GCF_042677465.1. Taxonomy (NCBI): domain Bacteria; kingdom Bacillati; phylum Actinomycetota; class Actinomycetes; order Kitasatosporales; family Streptomycetaceae; genus Kitasatospora; species Kitasatospora sp. NPDC127111. Next base: position 123,900 of record NZ_JBHXTG010000017.1, on the reverse strand, counting down.
GTCGCCCCGCAGCGCCCAGAACGCCACCGCCTGCAGCCCCGCGGTGCTGGTCAGCGCGAGCGAGAGCAGCATCAGCGGCTGCGCCGTGGCCGTCGACCCGCGGCGGCCGAGGCGCAGCGCGGTGAGCCCGGTGAGGCTGGCCAGCACGTCGAGCAGGACGAACGAGTAGTTCCAGTCGCTGAGCACCGGGTTCAGGTAGTCCTTGTACGCGTACTCGGCCGGGATCAGCGCGAGCAGCGTGGCCGTCCAGTACGCCAGGAAGCCGACGTCGGTGACCATCATGGACGCCTTGGTGAACCGCAGCACCCTGCCCCGGGTGGCGGGGGTGTCGCTCATGGACCCTCCTCCGTCAGGTGCTCACTCAGGTGCTCACTCGTGGGCCAGCCCCCCGCCGAGGTACATCACGGCGACCCCGCCGACCACCAGCGCCGCGCCGATCAGCGAGGCCGGCTTGACCGGCTCGCCGAAGACCACCGCACCGCCGACCAGCGCGCCGACCGTGCCGAGCCCCGACCAGACGGCGTAGACCGGCCCCACGTTCAGTGATTTGAGCGCCTGGGCGAGCAGGACGAAGGCCGCCACGTACCCGAGCGCGACGACCGCGCTGGGGGCGAGCCTGGTCAGTCCGTGCGAGGCCCGCAGGGCCAGTGTCGCCGTCACCTCGGCCGCGATGGCCGCGCCGACCAGCAGGTACGCCGTCATGTCCGTTCCCCCGTCCTGTGGCGGCTAGCGCTTGCCGCCGATGAGTTCGACCAGCAGGTCGCGAAGTTCACGGTGCAGTTCGTCGTGCGGCGGGGTGAGGTCGAGCAGCCGGGCGTGCCACCAGCCGTCCACCGCCATCCGGACGAGCGTGGCCACGGCCGGGTCCAGCCCGTCCTCGGTGAGCCGCTGCTGCCAGCGCTCGTAGCGGGCCCGCAGCACCCCGAGGACCTCCGGGCCGCCGGCGGCGGCGAGCAGTGCGGCCGGCACCTGGTCGACGCCGCTGGTGTCCCCGGCCGGCGACTCCTCCGGGATGCTGGCGTCCAGCCAGGCGAGCGCGAACGCGCCGGGCGGCGCGTCCGGGCCCGGCAGGACGGCCTCGAACCGGTCGGCCAGCCGCTCGACGACCCCCTGGACCAGCGCCCGCTTGCTGGGGAAGTGGTGGAGCAGCCCGCCCTTGCTGACGCCGGCCTCCGCGGCCACCGCGTCCAGGCGCACCGCGTCGAGCCCTCCCCGCACCAGCAGCCGCTCGACCGCGTCGAGCAGGTGATCACGCACCGTCTTCCCTCTCTCCGTGTTACAGACCGTCCAGACGGTCGGACTCAGCCTAGCAGAGCGCCCGCGGAGCGGACCGGAAATCCCGGATGCCCGAAAGGGAAGGGTGTTGACAGTTTGGAATGAGGCGTGCTTACGTTTCCTCGGCCGAAAACCGGGGAGGCCCGGCGGATCGCCGGCGGCCAGCTGCAAGATTCATTTGCATGATGATCGAAGAAGCGGCGCCGGTGATTTCCACCGCGCCAGGGGGAACGCTGCTCGACATCCACGGGGGATCATGCGAGACGTACGGATTCGACGATGTCCGCACACGTCGGCCACTCCGAGCCGCAGCTGACAGTTCGTCAACAAGGCCACAGCAGGCAATGATAGGGCCACGTCAACCTTAACGCAGGCCCATCCACGCCGCCCCGGCCCGACACCCTTCCGTGCCCGGGGCACGTTGCGCAACGACGCGCACGCCTCCGGCACGCCTCCGCACGGTCTCGCCCCCTTTCGCCCCGGCCGGCCCTGCCACAGAACGGGCGCTGCTTTTCGAACCAGGATCAAAATTCGTGTGAACCGATGCGCCGAATACACCGATCATCGAATTTGAGGGACTCTGGTGGACATATTCTCCAAGGTATCCGGCTATACCGCCGCCCGGGATGCCATGGCAGCGGGGATCTATCCCTACTTCCTCCCGCTCACCGGCCACGAGGGCACGACCGTCACCCTGGGTGACCGTGAGCTGGTGATGTGCGGCTCGAACAACTACCTCGGCCTGACCTCCGACCCCCGGGTCAGAAAGGCCGCCGCCGAAGCACTCGACCGCTACGGCCCGTCCTGCACGGGCTCGCGCTTCCTCAACGGCAACCTGGACCTCCACGACCAGTTGGAGCGCGAACTCGCCGATTTCTACGGCAAGCCCGCGGCGGCCGTCATCTCCACCGGCTACCAGGCCAACCTCGGCACCATCAGCGCCCTGGCCGGCCGCGGCGACGTCGTCTTCGCCGACCGCGACGCCCACGCCTCCGTCGTCGACGGCTGCGTGCTCAGCGGCGCCAAGCACCGCCGCTTCCGGCACAACGACGCGCGCTCGCTGGACCGCGGCCTGGCCGCCGTCCCCGCCGGGATGGGCAAGCTGGTCGTGGTCGACGGCGTCTACTCCATGGAGGGCGACCTCTGCGCCCTACCGGAGATCGTCGAGGTCTGCAAGCACCACGGCGCCCGCCTGATCGTCGACGACGCGCACGGCCTCGGCGTCCTCGACCAGGGCCGGGGCACCTGCTCGTACTTCGGCCTCACCGACCAGGTCGACCTGATCACGGTGACCTTCAGCAAGTCCCTCGCCTCGCTCGGCGGCGCCGTGCTCGGCGACGAGGACGTCATCCACTACGTCAAGCACCACGCCCGGAGCCTGATCTTCAGCGCCTCCGCCACCCCGGCCAGCATGGCCGCCGCGCTGACCGCGCTGCGCATCCTGCGCGAGGAGCCCTGGCGCCCCGAGCGGGCCCAGCAGAACGCCGACTACCTCCGGGACGGCCTGCGCGCGGCCGGCATCAGCCCGGGCGAGAGCAGCACCCCGGTGATCCCGCTGCGCACCCGGGGGGTCATCGACACCCTGCTGCTCTGGCGGCGGCTCATCGACAGGGGCGTCTACACCAACCCGGTGGTGCCGCCCGCCGCCTCGCCCCGGCTGCGGCTCAGCGTGATGGCCACCCACACCACCGAGCACCTGAACCGGGTGATCACCGAGCTGAGCGCCGAGGCGGAGATGTTCCTGCGGGACGACGAGCCGGACGCCGCCGACGAGGTGACCGGCCTCGCCGAACTCGCCGAGCTCGCCGACTCGGCCGCCGCCCGCCCGTGAACCGCCCCTCCGGCCCCGCGCCGGTCACCACGGCGGCCGCCACCCCGGCCGCCGTACCGGTCGCGCCGCCGGTCGCCCTGGCCGTCGCCGCACTGGCCGGCGGATCGGCCGGCGCCGTCCTCGGCGCGGGTCTTCCCCCCGCCGGCGGCGGGTCACCCGACTGGCCCTGGTGCGCGGCCGCCGCCACCGGGATCGGGCTGGCCTTAGCGGCCGGCCTGCTCCGCCGTCCCCTCGCCGGCCGCCCCCTCGCCGGCCGGCTGCTCCCGGGCCCGCCCCACCGGGCCCCCGCCGCCGGACTGCTGCTGCTCGGCGCCGCCCTGCCCGCCTCGGCCACCGCCGCCAGCCCCGTCCTGGCGGCCCTCGTCACCGCCCTCGCGGCGCTCACCGCCGCGGTGGCGCCCGGACCAACCGGCTCCGCCGGCCTCCGGGCTCCCGCCGGAGCCGCCGCCTTCGCCGCCCTGGCCGCCGGAACCGTCGCCGGGGCGGCCGCCCCCTCGGTGTCCGCGGCCGTCCTCGGCGCCCTGGCCGGCCTGGCCGGCCTCCTGCTCGTCGCCTCCGCGGCACCGGCCGCGGAGGGCCTGGAAACCGACCACTCCCGAAGGAGCCAGTCATGAGTCGCCTCGGACTCGCCGCGCGTGCCCTGCGTCTCCACCTGAGCCGCACCCACGCCGACCCGACCCCCGACTACGACGCCGCGAGTTCCAGCTACGACACGTACTTCAGCCCGGTCATGGGGGTCCACTCGATCGCGGCGCTCAGCGAGGTGGTGATCCGTCCCGGCGACGACGTGCTCGAACTCGCCTGCGGCACCGGGCACCTGACCCACGAGATCGTCCGCCGGTTGGAGGGCCGCGGCTCGGTGCACGCGGTGGACAAGTCGCCCGGCATGCTGGCCGTCGCCCAGGCCAAGGTCCAGCCCGTGGTGCTGCGCTCGCCCGAGCTCGACGTGTCCCTGCGGGAGGGGGACATGGAGGAGTTCCTGCGCAGCCGGGGCACCGCCTCCGCCGACCTGGTCGTGATCGGCTGGGCGATCTGCTACAGCAAGCCGGTCAAGCTGCTGGAGCAGGTCAAGCGGGTGCTGCGCCCCGGCGGCCGGGTGATGGTGATCGAGACCCGCGGCGACGCCCTCAAGACCCTGATCGACCAGCTGGAGAAGGTCTTCGCCGCCGACCCGTCGCTGCTCACCGGCCTGGTGCGGGTCAACCTGCCGAAGGACGCCGCCACCGTGGGCCGCTGGTTCGCCAAGGCCGGCCTGACCGTCGACGTGCAGCGCGACGGCCACCAGGTGCTGCCCGCGGACACCCCCGAGGCGGCGCTGGAATGGGTGCAGCGCTCGGGCGCCGCGGCCGGCTTCAAGGACGCCGTCGACCACCGCCGTGAACAGCACGCCCTGGACCTCATCCGGGACGGGCTCGCCGAACACGTCGCCAAGCACGGCCCGCTGGAGCTGCGGCACACCTTCGCCGTGGTCACCGGCACCAGCCCGGTGACCACCTCGGCCGGCACCGGCCCGGGCGGGCGGCACCGCGAGGGAGTCGGCACCGCATGATCGAGACCGTCACCTCCCCGCCCGCGGAGGAGACCACCCACGGCGCGACGCAGCGCCGCCTGCTGCGCGTCGCCGGGGTGCTCACCGCCTACCCGAAGACCGTGCTCGCCGTCTGGGCGGTGGTCATCGCGCTGTGCTTCCCGTTCTCCTCGCAGCTCAGCGACGTCCTGACCAAGCAGGGCGCCTCCAAGGTCGTCCCGGGCACCAGCAGCGCCCGGGCCGACCAGCTGGTCGAGCAGTCCTTCCCGGACCGCTCGCAGCGCGAGTCGATCGTCGCGATCGGTGCCCCGGACGTCCGGAGCGACCGACTGCGCACGCTGCTGGCCGAGTTGGACGGCCGGATCGCCGAGAAGATCCGCACCGGCGAGGTCCGGCAGTCCAACTCGGCGTACACCGTGTTCCGGGACGCCACCACCGAGTACCTGAAGCAGCTGCGCGTCCAGCTGGACCGGCAGCTGACCGACGCCCAGGCCGGCACCTCCCCGGAGGCCCGCCGCCAGGCGGTGGACGCGGCGGTGGCGGCGGGCCAGGTCCCGCCCGGGCTCGCCGACCTGGCCCGCCGCGCGGTGGCCGCCGACGACGAGGCGCTGCCCGGCCTGGCCGCGGGGTTCGCGGCCGGCACCGACTGGCACGCCTTCCCGGTGCCGGTCCCCGCCGAGGCGGTGGACCGGCTGCTCGCCAAGGACGGCCGGGCGGCCCTGGTCACCGTCAGCTTCGCCAAGCAGGCCGGGCACGACCCGGACGTCGACTGGCTGCGCTCCGCGATCGACGGCACGCTCCGCGACGTCGGCGCCGGCCCCGACGTCAGCGCCCACGTCACCGGCGAACTCGCCCTGATCAAGGACACCTACCAGAAGGCCGAGGACGACAACGCGCTGATGGAGACGGTCGCCTACGCGATCATCTTCGTGGTGCTGCTGCTGTTCTTCCGCGCCGTGGTGCCCGCCGTCCTGACGGTGGCCGCGATCGGCCTGGCGATGACGGTCAGCCAGGCCGCGCTCTTCGCGCTCGGCCACGGTGTGACGCTCACCCAGTTCACCGTCACCATCATGAACTTCGTGATGCTCGGCGCGGGCGTCGACTACAGCATGCTGCTCTCCTCCCGCTACCGGCAGGAGCGCCTGGCCGGCCGGCCGCCCCGGGAGGCCGCCGTCCACGCCACCGCGCACGCGGGCGAGTCCATGCTGCTGGCGGCGGTCGCGGTGGTCCTCGCCTTCGGCGCCACCCTGCTCTCGCCGGTGGACTGGATCCCGCCGCTCGGCTACGGCGGGCTGATCGGCATCCCCATCGTGCTGCTCGCCGCGCTCACCCTGACGCCCGCCCTGCTGCGGCTGCTCGGCGACCGCTTCTTCGCCCTCGGCCGCGGCCCGCTGGCCGACCTGGAGCACGGCAGCGCACTCGGCCGCCACCTGGCCCGGGCCGCGGACCTGGCCCGCCGCCGCAAGGTGGCGATCGTGCTGGTGTTCGCCGTCGTCACGGTCCCGTTCGCGGTGATCACCGCCCAGCACCGGTCGACCGCGGACCCGGTGGCGCTGAGCCCGGCCACCGACTCCAGGACCGGCTTCCAGCTGGTCGCCGGCACGTGGGGCGACTCCGCCGTGCTGCCCACCGTGGTGGTGGCCCGGCCGGCCGCGGGCGTGGTCGACCCGGCGTCGCACCGGCTCACCGCCACCGGCCGCACCGCCGTGACGGCGCTGACCGACGAGCTGGCCGCCGTCCCCGGCGTCTCCCGGGTCTCCGCGGTCACCCGGCCGTTCGGCTCCCCGCTGCCCGCCGACCAGGTCGACGCCCTGACCGCCGACGTGCGGCGGGACTACCTGGCCGACGACGGCGCGCTGCGGATCGTGGTCGAGCTCGCCGACCCGCCGTACTCGGAGGCCGCCGTCCGCACCGTCGACCGGATCGAGGACGTCACCGCGGCCGCGACGGACGTCGGGGCGCTGCAGGTCGGCGGCGCGACCCAGGTCGACCGCCAGTACGGCGAGGCGCTCGACTCCAGCTTCTGGCAGATGATCGGGCTGGTCTCGCTCGGCGTCTTCGTGATGCTGGTGGTCGCCCTGCGGTCGCTGCTGATCCCGATCCGGCTGATCCTCACGATCATGATGAGCAACGTCTGGGCGATCGGCATCACCGTGCTGATCTTCCACTTCTGGCTCGACCGGGCGATCATCGACGACCTGCCGATCTTCCTCACCGTGCTGATGATGGGCCTCGGCATGGACTACGAGATCTTCCTGGTCACCCGGGTCCGGGACCTGGTCCGCGGCGGGGCCGACCAGGAGAGCGCCACCATCGGCGCGGTGGTCGACACCGGCCGGGTGATCAACGCGGCCGGCCTGGTGATGGCGGGCAGCCTCGGCACGATGGCGCTCTCCTCGACGGTGATGCTCCAGGAGTACGGCGCCGGCCTCGGCCTCGCCGTCCTGCTGGACGCCACCCTCATCCGGATGCTCTTCGTACCGGCGACCCTGCTGCTGTTCCGCCGCTACAACTGGTGGCTGCCCTCGCTGCGCCGCGCACCCGCGGTGGCGGAGGTGGCCCCCCGATGACCGCGAACCGTCCGGTGGCGGCGTCCGCGCCCCCCGAGCCCGCCACCGGACGGGCTCGCACCGTCCGCCGCCTGCGCGATCACCACCGCGAGGCACCGCTCGCCTCGGCCGCCCTGCTGTTCGCCGTGCTCGCCTCGGTCCGGATCGCGGGGGCGTTCGCCGTCCCGCTGATGGTCCTGTCGGTGGGTCTGAGCGCGCTCGTCCTGGCCGTCCTGGACCGGCCGGGGCGGGCCGCCGCCGGCCTGCGCCGGTTCCGGGCCCGGCCCGCCCTGGCGGGCACCGGCCTGGTGGTGCTCGCCTACGCGGGCACCGTCTTCGCCACCCGGGCCGCCTTCGGCCGCGGCGACGGCAACTGGACGGCGCTGATCCCGGAGCTGTTCCGGCAGATGGCGCCGGACGCACCGGTGGTGGCGGGCGCCGCCATGGTGCTCTGCATGGGCGTCCTGGTGCCGCTGGTGGAGGAGGTCTGCTACCGCGGCGTGCTGTTCCACGCGGTAGAGCGCACCCGCGGCCCGGCCGCCGCGATCGCCGCCACCGCCGCCGCCTGGGCCCTGGTCCACCTCGGCGACTACGGCCTCCACCCCTTCGACACCCGGGTGATCTGCGGGGTCCTGCCGTCCGTCTTCGCCATGGGGCTCGCCCTCGGCATCTGCCGGGCCTGGACCGGCTCGGCCCTGGCCGGCGCCCTCGCCCAGGGCACCGCCAACCTGCTGCTCCTCGGCTGGGTCCTCTGGGCCCTCTGAGCGGACGCCCGAGCACGACACCCCCCGCCCCTGAGCCGCCTTCCCCTGAGCCGCCTTCCCTTGAGCCGCCTTCCCCGGCCCGACCAGTTCCTCCGGACACCCCACGGTGAGGCAGGTATCCCCATGCGAATCGCGGTCACCGGCCCGATCGTCATCGACGACCTGATGACGTTCCCCGGCCGTTTCACCCACCAGCTGCTGCCGGCCCAGCTCAAGCACCTCTCGCTCTCCTTCCTGGTCGACGACCTGGAGGTGCGCTACGGCGGCGTGGCCGCCAACGTCGCGTACGGGCTCGGCCGGCTCGGCCGCCGACCGCTGCTGCTGGGCGCGGCCGGCAAGGACTTCGGCGACTACCGGGCCCGCCTGGAGGAGGCCGGGGTGGACACCTCCCTGGTGCACGTCTCCGCCGAGCGGCCGACCGCCCGCACCTTCGACACCACCGACGCCGACCGGAACCGGATCACCTCCTTCCACCCCGGCGCGCTGGCCGAGGACACCGCCCCCGGCCCCGAGGGCTGGTCGGAGGGCGTCGGTCTGGTCTTCCTCGGCCCGGCCCCGGCACCGCTGATGGCCGCCCGGGCCGACGAGTGCCGCCGCCTGGGCCTGCCCTTCCTGGTGGACGCGGCCGGCCGTGCCGAGGAGCTCGGCGCCGAGGGCGCCGAGGCGGTGCTGACCGGGGCGGACTGCCTGGTCACCAACCGCCACGAGCGCAGCCTGCTGCTGAACCACACCGGGTGGACCTCGGAGGACGTGCTGCGCCGGGTCGGCACCTGGATCACCACGCTCGGCCCCGAGGGGGTCTGGATCGACTACGCCGACGAGTCCTCGGTCGCCGTGCCGGCCGCCCCGATCAGCCGCCTGCCGGACACCGCGGGGGCGGGCGGCGCGTTCCGGGCCGGCTACCTGGCGGGCCGGGCCGACGGCCTCCCGGACGAGGAGGCGGCCCGGATGGGCTGCGTGCTGGCGGCGTACGCGCTGGAGTCGGCCGGCAGCCAGGACTACCTCTTCACCGCCGAGGGGTTCCGGGAGCGGCTCACCGAGACCTATCTAACCCCTACAGACACCTACATTGGTTGACGCGCCATCACCTAACCGTTACTGTTCACTTCACAGGTTAGAACTATGGCGTCCCTCCGGACGCCCAGCCCGGGGAGTGAGCAGGCATGTCCAGCACCACCAGCAGCACCCTGCAGACCGGCCACGTGGGCCTGAACGTCACCGATCTGGATCGTTCGGTCGCCTTCTACCGCCGCGCCCTCGGCCTGGAGCTGGTGAACGAGGGCACCGACCCGGACCGCCGCTTCGCCTTCCTGGGCCGCGACGGCAAGCTGGTGATCACGCTCTGGCAGCAGAGCACCGGCGACTTCGCCACCGCCGCCCCCGGTCTGCACCACCTCTCCTTCCAGGTCGACTCGCTGGACGAGGTCCGCGCCGCCGAGCGGGTGCTGCGCGAGCTGGGCGCCGAGTTCGCGTACGAGGGCGTCGTCCCGCACCGTGAGGGCTCGGCCTCCGGCGGGATCTTCTTCACCGACCCGGACGGCATCCGGCTGGAGGTCTACACCCCGCACGGCGTGGACGAGACCGAGGCCGCCGCCCCCACCAAGGCCGCCCCGACCTGCGGGTTCTTCTAACCACGGCCCCGACCAGGTGACAGGAGGCACGCCGTGAACGGCACGACGCCCTACCACCCGGGCGAGCGCGCGGTGCAGGCCAGGGCCGGCCGCCGCGACCGGGCCGACCACTCGGGCCGGTCGATCGGCAGCACCATCCCGGCCGTGGCCGCCCGCTTCCTGACCGAGCGGCAGGTCCTCGTGGTCGGCGCCGCCGACGCCGAGGGCCGGCTCTGGGCCACCCAGCTCACCGGCGAGCCCGGCTTCCTCCGGGCCGCCGACGAGCGGACCCTCACCGTGGCGGCCCGCCCGGCCGCCGACGACCCGCTGGCCGAGGTGCTGGGCGGCCCGGCCGAGGTCGGCACCATCGCCCTGGATCCGGCCGGCCGGCGCCGGATGCGGCTCAACGGCCGCTCCGCGCCGGACGGCCGGGGCGGCCTGGTGATCGCCGCCGAGCAGGTCTACGCCAACTGCCCGAAGTACATCCAGCGCCGCCGGCCGCAGGCCCGCCCGGCCGCCGGCTCCCCGCACGCGGTGGCCGCCGGGTCGGTGCTCTCCACCGCCCAGCAGCTCGCCGTCACGACCGCCGACACCTTCTTCATCGCCACCGCCGGCCCGGACGGCCGGGTGGACGCCTCGCACCGGGGCGGCAACCCCGGCTTCCTCCGGGTGCTCGGACCGGACCGGCTGCAGTGGCCCGAGTACGCCGGCAACAGCATGTTCATGACCCTCGGCAACCTGGAGCTCGACCCGCGCGCCGGGCTGCTGCTCCCGGACTTCGGGACCGGCGGCGCACTGCTGGTCACCGGCGAGGCCCGGACCGACTGGTCCGAGCAGGCGGCGGCCGGCCTGCCGGGCGCCGAGCGGGTGGTCGACCTCACCGTCACCGGCGTCCTCGAACTGGCCGACGCCACCCCGCTGACCTGGACCGATCCCGAGTACTCGCCCGCCAACCCGCCCGCCGCCGCCTGACCCGGCGTCCGCCCGTCGGCCACCGGGCCGGAGCCTGACCACCCGCAAGGTCGGCCACCGCCCTCCCGCCGCCCGCGCCACGCCCGGGCCGCTGAACGGACGTCACCCGCGCGGCGCAATCCGCCGCGCCGAACACCCGTCCGCTTTGCGAGTTTGGTCCCGATGACCCGCGCTACCGGCCCGGGAAGGCCGGTCCTGTCGAGCCGTCAGGGCCGACCGGGAAAGAGGCGGAGATGACCCGAACCGACCCACTGACCGCGTTGCCCGAGTTCGAGGACGTCGAACCGGACGACGACTGCATATGCGCGGGCTGCGGCGCCCGCCGCCGGGCCCGGCTGCACGCCGCCCCGGTGCACGAGGGCGGCCACGCCGCGGCCCGCAGCATCCGCCGCCGCGCCGCCGTGCTGATGGCCGCGGTCGGCACCGCCCTCGGCGGCGGCGCGGCCGGGGCCGCCGCCGCCACGGCCTCCCCCGCCCCGACCCCGGGCGGCAGCACCGCCGCCCGGCCGCCGACCAGCCCGCAGGGAGAGGTCAGCGGCCTCTACGGCGACGAGGAGCGCGAATCCGCAGCCCCGCGCGCCGTCGCGTTGCCGGTCACCCGGGCGCGGATCCTCGCGCGGGCACAGGACTGGGTCGACCAGAAGGTCCCGTACAGCATGAGCCGGTACTGGACGGACGGCTACCGCCAGGACTGCTCGGGCTTCGTCTCGATGGCCTGGGGCCTGGACAGCAGCCAGACCACCTGGACGCTGCCCGACTTCGCCGAGCGGATCACCAAGGCGGAGCTCCAGCCCGGCGACATCCTCGTCCACAACGACCCGGCCAGCCCGCAGGGCGGCTCGCACGTCACGCTCTTCGGCGGCTGGACGGACGCCGCGCACACCCGCTACCTGGCCTACGAGCAGACCTCCCCCGGCACCACCAAACGGGACACCCCGTACGCCTACTGGTCCGACTCCGCCTCCTACGTCCCGTACCGCTTCACGGCCCTGAGCGGCGGCGGCAGCAGCGACGCCACCGCCCCGACCGCCTTCCCCGGCACCGACAGCTTCGGCCCCGGCGCGAACAACGACCACGTCACCAGGCTCGGCCAGCTGCTGGTGCAGCGCGGCGGCGGCCGGTTCTACGGCGACGGCCCCGGGCCGCGCTGGAGCGAGAGCGACCGCCGGGCCACCGAGGCGTTCCAGCTCGCCCAGGGCTGGCGCGGCAGCGAGGCGGACGGCATCCCGGGCAAGGACACCTGGGACTACCTGGTCAACCACAAGGGCCGCGACATCGACGCCGCCACCCCGAGCCCGCCGCCGCCCCCGGCCGGCTCCGGCGCGCCCGCCTTCCCCGGCGCCGCCGAGTTCGCCCCCGGCGCGGACAACGACTTCGTCCGGCAGCTCGGCGAACAGCTGGTCCGCAAGGGCTTCGGCCGCTTCTACACCGAGGGCCCGGGCCCGCGCTGGACGGAGAGCGACCGGCGGGCCGTCCAGGCCTTCCAGGAGTCCCAGGGCTGGCGCGGCACCGAGGCCGACGGCTACCCCGGACCGGACACCTGGAAGCTGCTGTTCTCCTAGGGCCTGTGCCCGCCGGGCGGGCGCCCGGACATCCAGTGGAACAGGCCCATCGCCACGCTGGTCGCCAGGTTGAAGCTGGAGACCCCGGGCTCCATCGGCACCGCGACCAGGTGGTCGGCGCGCGCCTTGAGCTCCGCCGAGACGCCGTGCCGCTCGGTGCCGAAGGCGAGCAGCGCGTCGTCCGGGAAGGCCAGCGTCCGGATGTCCGCGCCCTCCGGGTCCAGGACGTAGAGCGGGCCGGCCGGCAGCTCCGGCAGGGCCAGCCTTTCCACGGCGGTGGCGAAGTGCAGGCCGGCGCTGCCCCGGACCACGGTGGGGTGCCAGGGGTCCAGGTCGCCGGTGGTCACCACGCCGGTGGCGCCGAAGCCGGCCGCCAGCCGGATCACCGCGCCGACGTTCCCGAGGTTGCGCGGGTTCTCCAGCAGGACGACCGGCGCCGTCCGGGGCCGCCGGGCGAGCGCGGCCAGGTTGGCCTCGGCGGTGGGCCGGGCGGCCAGTGCGACCACGCCGGTCGGGTGCAGCCGCGGCACCAGCGTCCGCAGCTCCGCCTCCGGCAGCTCGACCGCCAGCCCGTCCAGCGCGGGCCGCACGTCCGCGGCCAGCTCGTCGGCGAGCGCCAGCAGCGCGGCGCGGTCGGCGGTCAGCACCTGCCGGACGGCCCCGCCGAAGCGCAGCGCGTGCTTCAGCGCGTGGAACCCGTCCAGCAGCACCGTCCCGGGCACCCGGGCGTCCGCCCGCCAGGCCCGCACCAGCTCGTCGTTCATGCGGCTCACTCTGCCAGACCCGTTCCGGCCGGCCGGTGGCGCCGGTCAGCTGAGGGGAGAGCCCCCGTCCGGTTCCGCACGCCCCGCACCGAGCCCCGGTTCCGCACGCCCCGCACCGAGCCCCGGTGCCCCGGCCCGGCGCAGGCCGAGGAAGCCGCGCAGCCACGCGCCGGTCCGGCCCGCCCGCGCCGCCACCCAGAGCAGCGCCGCCGTCGGCAGGAAGACGGCGTCCGCCGCGACCATCGCCAGCGAGAACACCGGCAGCCCGAGCAGCACCGCGATGCCCAGGTGCTCGGTCATCATCACCACCAGCAGCGCGTTCTTCACCCGCCGGCTGACCAGCGTGAACGGGAAGGCGACCTGCAGGATCACCGTCCCGTACGAGACCAGGAAGACCGGCAGCAGCGCCGAGCCGACCAGCCCGGACAGCGACGGCCAGGGGGTGAAGTAGTCCAGGTGCAGCGGGTACCAGAGCGCGGTGCCGTCCTGCCAGCGCGAGCCCTGCACCTTGTACCAGCCGGCCGTGGCGTAGATCAGCACCACCTCGGCGGCGATCACCAGCATCGCGCAGTTGTGCACCATGTTCGCCAGCGCGTCCAGCACCGCGCGCGGCTCGCCGTCCGGCCGCAGCCGGCCGAGCACCCACCAGAGGCCGGCCACCGCCCAGAGCCCCCAGAACACCGGCGCCCAGCCGACGTACGGGAAGGCCGCGGCCGTCCAGGTCAGGCTCTCCCCCGAGAACGCGCCGAGCCCGCAGACCAGCAGCAGCACGCCGAGCACCGCCCAGAGCACGACCCCGGTCCGGCCGGGGGCGGTCCGCCGGCCGTCCAGCGACCAGACCTCGGCGCAGCGGGTGAAGACCAGGTAGACCGCCATCAGGTGGACGACGTTGTCGCCGCCGTCCCCGAGGAAGACGTTGCGGTTCTGCAGGGACAGCACGGTGACCAGGAACAGCACGCCGCTCGCCCTGGTCCGCCAGCCGAGCACCACCGCGACGGCGGCCAGCACGGCCAGGTGGTAGACCAGCTCGAACCAGAGCCGACCGCCGAACCACGGCAACACGGTCAGCGCGCGGTTGTCGGCGAGCAGCCGCTCGGCCAGGTCGAGCGACCAGGGCGAGGTGTCGCCGTACAGCAGCCGCCGGTTGGGCCACTCCCGGAGCAGGTGGGCCAGCCAGACCAGGCCGAAGCCGATCCGCACCGCGGCCGCCTGGTGCGGTCCGAGCGCCCGCCCGGTGAACGCGGCGAGGGCCCGCGCGCACAGCTCGACGGGGCCGGGGCCGGCCCGGCGCGGGGCCGGGGCGGGGGCGGGGAGCGGCGCGGGCTGCCGGGGGATCTCCTCCAGCAGCCGCTGCGGTCCGGCCGACGGCGTCACCTCGTTCACCCGAGCCCCCGGTAGTCCTCGTCGTTCACCGGCCACCACGGCAGCTCGCGGACCTTCGGCGCGGGCGGGGCGGCCTCTCCGCTCCAGCCCGGCGGCGGCACGGTGACGGCCGTCACCCGGAACTCGATCTCCAGGATCCGCTCGCCCTCGACGCTGCGGCCGGTCCGCTGCAGCGCGATCCGCTTGAGGTACTGCTCGGCGAGCTTGCCGCGCGGGTTGGTCGGCGAGTCGTCCTGCGCGTTGTGCGAGCCCTCGTAGAAGTCCCAGGCCCGGCGCAGCAGGTTCTGGTCGGCGTGGCTGGGCGCCGGGTTGCCGCGGATCGCGGCGATGTCCCGGGCGGTCAGCCCGAACCAGTCGTGGGTCCGGGTGGCGCCGCCGTCGACGACCGTGCGCACCCGGGCGTCCAGGCTGACGTTCTGCTGCAGCGGGTTGGGCGCGAACAGCTTCCAGTTCTGCTCGAACTCCGGGTACACGACGCCGTCGACCTGCTCCCGGTACTGCCGGGAGACCGAGTTGGGCGGGGCCACGTGCAGGAACACCGCGGCCAGGAAGAGCCCGGTGGCCGCGACCAGCAGCACGCCGGCCGCGCCGAGCACGGTCAGCGCCGGCGCCGACCACCGCCGTCCGCCGGACGGCGCGTCGGCGGGCCCGGCGTCCTCCACGGCGCGGTCGGCGCAGTCGGCGCGGTCGGTGCTCCCGGCGCTCCCGGCGCTCTCGGGCATGAACTCTCCCCCAGCCTCGGCCGGGAGGTGCCTCCGCCCGGACGGCGCGCCGCCGGTCCGGTCCCGGCTCGGTCGCGCGCCCATCCTGCCCTAACCGGGCCGGGGACTACAGGACGTAGGCGTCCTGGCCGCCGCTGGACACCATCGGACGGCTCGCGGCCTCCCAGGCGTACATGCCGCCGTCCACGTTCACCGCGTCCCGGCCGTTCTGCACCAGGTACTGGACGACCTGCGCCGAGCGCCCGCCGACCCGGCAGAGCACGTACAGCTTCTCGTCCGGCAGCTCGCCGATCCGCGCGAGCAGCTGGCCCATCGGGATGTGCAGCGCGCCGTCCACGTGCCCGGCGTCCCACTCGTCCTGCTCCCGGACGTCCAGCAGGACGGCGTCGGCGGGCACGGAGGCGGCGTCGGTGGTGGGGATCTGGGCGAACATCGTCTGGCTCTCCTGGGGCTCGGTCTCGGCTCCCCCATTGTCCCCCACCGGCTGCTGCCCGCCGAGCAGCCGCTCCAGCTCGGCCTGCTGGGCCGCGGCCTTGGCCAGCAGCTGCTCGGCCAGCTCCTCCAGCAGCCCGTCCGGGTCCTGCGGGGCCAGCGCGAGCAGCTGGCCCATCGCGGTGTTCTCCAGCCGGACGTGCTCGGCGGCGGTCTCCGCGATCTTGGCGTTGAGCCACTCCAGCCGGCGGCGCAGCCAGCCGAGCCGGTCGGGGGAGTCCACCGCGGGCGCCGCCTCGGGGGCGGTGGACCACTCGGCGGCCAGACCCGCGAGCGCGGTGGTGTCGCCGTACGCGTAGGCCTCGTTGACCCGGGCCAGGAAGGCGGCCCGGCGCTCCTGCTCGGCCGGGTCGGTGGTGAGGTCGGGGTGGGCGCGGCGGACGAGGTCCCGGTAGATCCGCTGGGCGTCCCGGCCGGGCCGCACCCGGGCCGGCGCGGCCGGCGGCGGCGGGGCGTCCCGCTGCTCCTGGACGCTGTCGAACAGCGCCTCCAGGTCGGGGAGTTCGTCCACCCGCTGCCGGGCCTCGGCGGCCCGCCGGAGGTCCTCCGGGTGCCCGGTGCGGGCGGCCACCGTCTCGGCGATCAGCGCGTCCAGCTCGTCCAGCCGGGCGTAGAGCGGGCCGAGCAGCTGGTGGTGGATCAGGGCGAAGTTGTCGATCTCGACCCGCAGCGTCTGCATGTCGACGTCCATGGTGAGCCAGGCGAGTTCGGCCGCGGCGACCCGCTCCTCCCACTCCCGCTGCTCCGGGTCCGTCCAGCGGACGGGGCTCTGCGCGGTCACTTCTCGCCTCCGTCTGGTCCTGCTCGCTCGGTCCGGCCTGCCACCCTACCCTCGCGCGGACCGCACCCGTCGGGGTGAACGGGGAGTGCGGCGCAGCGCACGCCGAGTGACACGCAACTGATACTGATGAATCTCCCCGTTTCGCTATCGAGCCCGGCCCTGTCCGTGCTTCGCTGGTATCCGCACAGCGTGCCTTCCTCCAGAGAAACGGCCGCCTCCAGGCGTGGCGGCCAGGCGGGAGCAGACCGAATCCATGGTGGACGAGCCCAACTCCACACCGCGACCGGCGGCCACCACCGCCGGGCCCGACGCCGCGTCGGGTGACCTGCCGTCAGGCGTGGTCGCCCTGGTCAGGCTCGCCCTCGTGCTGGTCGACCGGGCCGGCCGGATCGCGCAGTGGAGCCGGGCCGCCGAGGAGCTGTTCGGGCACCGTGCCGAGGTCACCTGCGACCGCCCCGCCGCCGGGCTGCTCCCCGTCGCCGGTCCGCGCGGCGTCCCCGGTCCCGCCGCCGGCCACCGCCGCGACGCGCTGGAGTCGCTGGCCGAGCTGACCGCCGACGGCCGCCCCTGGGCCGGTCAGCTGCCGGTGACCGACCGCGAGGACCACCCGCGCGACGTCCTCTGGTGGGCCTACCCCTCGGCCGGCGGCGGTTTGCTGGCCCTGGCCGCCGACGCCCGCCCGCTGCGTTCGGCCGGCCCCCGGCTGGCCCTCGGCGAGCGGCTGCTGCCGTTCGCCCCGGTGTCCGCCGCCCACGGCGGCTTCCACCGGCTCTCCGCCACCCTCGCCCCGCCCGGCCGGCCGGTGCCCGAACCGTTCGCCCGGCTGCTGCCGGCCGGCTCCGCCGAGCGCCGGGAGCAGCAGCTGGCGCGGCTGGTCCTCGCGGGCCTGCCCGCCCTGCGGCTGGACCGCTCCACCGTGCTGCCCGTCCTGCCGGCCGATCCGCCGACCGCCACCGCGCACGCGGCCGCCGGCATCGGCCGCCGCTATCCGACCGCCCAGCAGCGCGCCGCCCGGCTCGGCCCGCCGCCGCAGCCCGAACAGCCCGCCCCCGGGCGGCGCCCGGCCGGCCAGCCCACCGGGCCGCTGCCCGCCCAGCGCGAGGCCGCCGCCCACCCCGCCGGCGCGGTGGGCGGCGCGCCGACGGGCGCCCCGGCCGTTCCGGCCCCGCCCAGAGGAGGCGCCACCATCGAGCAGGCCGCCGTCGAGTCGTCCGCCGACCGCCACCAGGTCCGCCGGAGCGACGAGGCCCCACCCACGACCGTCCCCGCCCCACCCGCGGGCATCCCCGCGCCGGCCGGAGCGGACGGCGGCACCCCGCCGGCCGGCCGGTTCGGCCCGTTCCTCACCAACGGCCAGGCCGGCGAGCAGCTGGCCCTGCTGGGCGAGGTCGGGGGCAAGGTCGGCACCACGCTGGACCTCGGCTTCACCGCGCACGAGCTGTGCCAGGTGCTCGTCCCGAGGGTCGCCGACTTCGCCTGCGTGGACCTGGTGGACGGACTGATCTCCGACTCCGAGCTGCCCGAGGCCCGGCCGGACGACGACACCATGCTCCGCCGGGTCGCCCTGGTCTACAACGAGTCCGCCGGCCAGTGGGACCACGTCCTCGCCGAGGGCTCCCTGGTCGCCATGCCCCGCCGCACCCCGCCCGGCATGGCGCTCCAGCAGAACCAGCCGGTCCTGGTCCCGGTGGTCAGCGCGGACGTCGCGGTCGACTACGCCGCCGCGCTCGGCGGCCCCCGGCTCGCCTCCGTGGTCTCCGGCCGCTCGATGCTGGTGGTGCCGCTCTCCGCCCGCGGCACCGTGCTCGGCATCCTCAAGCTGCTCCGCCTGCCCGACCGGGCCTCCTTCGACGAGGGCGACGCGGCCACGCTCAAGGAGCTGGCCGCCCGCGCCGCGCTCTCGCTGGACAACGCCCGGCTGCACCGCGCCGAGTCCCGGGTCGCCACCACCCTGCAGCGCTCGATGATCCCGACCCGCCCGCCGCAGATCCCCGGCGTCCAGATCGCCCACCGCTACCTGCCGGGCGACTCCAAGGCCGAGGTCGGCGGCGACTGGTTCGACGCGATCCAGCTCCCCGGCAGCCGGGTCGCCCTGGTGGTCGGCGACGTGATGGGACACGGCCTGCACTCGGCGGCCGCGATGGGTCGCTTCCGCACCGCGATGCAGACCCTCGCCGCGCTCGACCTGCCGCCCGGCCAGCTGCTGCGCCACCTGGACAACCTGGCCCACAAGCTCGGCGACGACCACCTCGCCACCTGCCTGTACGCGGTCTACGACCCGATCAACCGGACCTGCGAGCTGGCCAGCGCGGGCCACGTCCCGCCGGTGCTGGTGCACCCGGACGGCAGCGGCGAGCTGCTGGAGATCCCGGCCGGCGCGCCGATCGGCGTCGGCGGCGTGCCGTTCGTCGCCAAGACCATCGACGTCTCCGACGGCTCGATGCTGGTGCTCTGCACCGACGGCCTGGTCGAGGTCCGGGGCGGTGACATAGGAGCCGGGCTGGCCGCGCTCTGCGGCAACCTGATCGACCCGCGGCAGAGCCCCGAGCAGGCCTGCGACGTGGTGCTGGAGCGGCTCCACTCGGACGACCGCAAGGACGACGTCGCCCTGCTGGTGGCCCGCTTCGACGGCGTCGCGCCGACCGAGGTGGCCACCTGGAACCTCACCGTGGACCAGCGCGAGGTCCGCCGCGCCCGCGCCCTGGTCCGCGAGCAGCTGGCCGCCTGGCACCTGGAGGGGCTCTCCGACACCACCGAACTGCTCGTCAGCGAGCTGGTGACGAACGCCGTCCGGGTCGCCCGGGACAAGGTGCAGCTGCAGCTGATCCGGGTGGACAAGCTGCTGGTCGAGGTCAGCGACGACAACCACAACCTGCCGTCCCTGGAGCCGGCCGAGCAGCTCGGCGAGACCGGGCGCGGGCTGACCCTGGTCACCAAGCTCGCCGAGCGCTGGGGCACCGCCCGCAAGGCGGTCGGCAAGGTGGTCTGGTTCGAACTCCCGCTACCGCCCGGCTAGGGCCCTACGACCGGGTGCGGGCTCCGGCCCGCACCCGGCGGCCGGAGCACCACCGGAAGCACTCCCTTCAGGGGATCGCGGCACCCGCCGCCGCCCGGCGCCGGGCCTCCGTCGCCACCTCGATCGAGGCCGCCGCGGCCACCGAGCCCGCCGCGCCGACCCCGGCCAGCACCCGCGGCCAGAAGTCCCCGAACACCTCCACCGAGACGGCGATCAGCAGCGCCATGAGCACCGCGACGACGTGCTCCAGGCCCGCCAGGTTCGGCAGCACGACGGCCTCGCCGACCATCAGCGCCACCACCAGCCCGGCCGTGAACCAGGCCCGGCAGCGGAACGCGATGCAGATCGCCAGCGCCACCACCGCCGCCGAGGGGCCGGTGTCACGGACGTGCGCCACCCACTTCGGGAAGCCGAACACGTGCTCCGGGCCGATCGCCACGCCCACCCGGGCGAACAGCGTCCCGGCCAGGGTGCAGGCGTAGGCCACCACCAGGGTCAGCCGCCGCCCGAGCACGATCTCGGCGATGCCGAAGACCAGGAACACCTGGGCCAGCGCCCCCCAGACCGGGAGGTCCAGCGCCGGCACGTAGAGCGACAGCGGTGTCCGCAGCAGCGAGACCTCCAGCGGCAGCGCCGCCTTCACCACCCCGATGTGGGTGACGAAGCGCTCCCCGCCCGGCAGGTGCTGCACGATGCTGAACAGCAGGATCAGTGCGGTCGCCCCGGTGGCGAGCGGAACGGCGGCGAACTTCTTCGCCGCCAACCGCTCCCGGAGCGTGCCGAACAGCGTTCCCCACTCGGCGACAGCGGCCGCACCGGCAATAGCCAGCGGCCCCTTTCGCACGCCCCCCGCGTGGGTCCTCTGAATCACAGCCGTCTCTCCAAATCCCCGAAGCCATCCCCGAAGTCGGAACGCCTTACCGACCACTCCAACATTAGAAGCCGGTTAATGAATCCACATCGGCATGAATGTGGATCGGCATCATCCTCTGGGGGGAGATAAAACCCCGAAACACCCCCATCCGGACGACCGGCCCCCTCCGCCCCCCGGCGGAGGGACTACCCCTTCCCCTCCCGCGCCGCCACCGGCACCCGGGCGGCCGCGGCCCCCGCGTGTCGACGACGGAACAGGGCGGGCAGGCTCGGCGCGGTGATGAAGCCCTCGGCCCGCGCACTGGCGATACCGATCCGCGGAATCTCGCTGCTCTTCTCGAACAGCAGATAGCGCGGCTCCCAGATCGGCCGGTACTTGGCGTTCGCCCGGTACAGCGATTCGATCTGCCACCACCGCGAGAAGAAGCCCAGCACCGAGCGCCACAGCCGGAGCACCGGCCCGGCGCCGAGTCGCGAACCGCGCTCGAAAACGGAACGGAACATCGCGAAGTTCAGCGACACCCGGGCCAGCCCGACCTCCTCGGCCCGCTGCAGGAGTTCGATCACCATGAACTCCATCAGCCCGTTCTCGGTGTCCCGGGCCCGGCGCATCAGGTCCAGCGAGAGGCCGTCCGCGCCCCACGGCACGAAGCTCAGCAGCGCCTTCAGCTCGCCGTCCCCGTCGTGGCACTCCAGCATCACGCAGCGCCCGTCACCCGGGTCGCCGAGCCGGCCCAGCGCCATCGAGAAGCCGCGCTCGGTCGCCCCGTCGCGCCACTGGTCGGCCTTGGCCACCAGCTCGGCCATCTCGCACTCGGGAATGGCCTCGTGCCGCCGGATCCGCACGGTGTACCCGGCCCGCTTGACCCGGTTGTACGCCTGCCGGACCACTCGCATCGCGCGGCCGTCCAGCGAGAACTCGTCCAGCTCGACGATCGCCTCGTCACCCAGCTCCAGCGCGTCCAGGCCGTGCCGGGCGTAGATCACCCCGGCCTCCTCGGAGGCGCCCATCACGGCCGGCGCCCAGGCGTGCTCGCGGGCCTCGGCCAGCCAGGCGTCGATGGCGCCCGGCCAGGCCTCCGGGTCCCCGATCGGGTCGCCCGAGGCCAGCGAGACGCCGCCGACCACCCGGTAGGTGACGGCCGCCTTGCCGCTGGGGGAGAAGACCACCGCCTTGTCCCGGCGCAGCGCGAAGTAGCCCAGCGAGTCCCGCTCGCCCTGCTTGTCCAGCAGGCCGCGCAGCTTCTCCTCGTCCTCCGGGGTCAGCAGCTCCTTGTTCCTGGGGCTGCGGAACGCCACGTAGAGCACCAGCAGGAACAGCACCGCGCCCATCGCGTTGATGATGGCGTTCACCCAGGTCGGCGCGGCGATCACCGAGCGCAGGTGCTCGGACGGCGTGATGGTGATCATCCGGCCGACCGAGTAGCGGAAGAGGTCCCAGAAGCCGGCGCCCGTGAGGTCGTTGGTCAGCCAGACCAGGAAGGCCCCGACCACACCGCCGAAGGCCAGGCCGCCGACGAAGGTGGCCGCCGCCGTCTTCGGGTTGGACTCGTCGCCCTTGGAGGTGAACTCCTTCCGGCCGACCAGCAGCGCCAGCACGAACAGACAGGTCAGCACGGTGGAGACGTAGTTCAGCGGGTGCTGGTTGAAGCCGCCGTCCGGCAGCGCCATGGCGATCAGGTAGAGCACCGCGAAGAGCCCGGACAGCGCGAGGTTGAAGATCCAGGCGGCCCGCTTGCGCCGCCGCATCGCGATCGCCAGGAAGACCGACAGCACCACGCTGGCGAGGCCGGAGGTCAGCAGGTACGGGGTGAAGTACTCGCCCTCGTTGTGCGTCTCCACCTGGTCCCGGAACGGCGCCAGCAGCACCGTCACCAGGTTCAGCAGGGCCAGCAGCCGCAGGTACCAGACGGTGGCCACGGCGGCCCGCGGCCGCCAGCGCTCACGCATGACAACGGGCCAGGGCGCGGCGGACGGCTCCGACTTCACAGTGGACGACACAGCTCAATTCCAAACGATCAGATGGTGGGGCGCATCCGCACACGGCCCGGCGCCGG
Source organism: Kitasatospora sp. NPDC127111 (assembly GCF_042677465.1). Lineage (NCBI taxonomy): Bacteria > Bacillati > Actinomycetota > Actinomycetes > Kitasatosporales > Streptomycetaceae > Kitasatospora > Kitasatospora sp. NPDC127111. The sequence goes on along the minus strand of NZ_JBHXTG010000017.1, from coordinate 101,721 downwards.
GCGCCCGCACGGGCCCGACGGACTGACCAGCGGCCCGGACGCCGCGGCCGGGAAACCGGCGAAGGGGCAGCCAATTCCATGGTTCCCCACCCCGGATGAGAATTTCGTGAACCCGGTAGCCGATTCCGACCCCCGCCGAACGGCGGGGGTGTCGCCCGCCCACCCGTTCGGCGCCCCGCCCCCGCTGGCCCTAGTCTCAAGACGGTTGGAACAGACTGCACCGAGCAGCCTGCGCCGAGCGGACCGGCGGCCCCGGCCGCCCGAACCGAGGAGGGACCATCACCACCACCCGCGTCCTGATCGTGGACGACGAGATCCTGGTCCGTTCCGGGCTCGGCCTCATCGTCGGATCCGCCCCCGATCTGGAGGTGGTCGGGGACTGCTCCGGCGGCCAGGCCGAGCAGTACGTCCAGCGCCTGCGCCCGCACGTGGTGCTGCTCGACATCCGGATGCCCGACCTGGACGGCATCTCGGTGCTGCGCCGGCTGCGCGCCCTGCCCGACCCGCCCGCCGTGGCGATGCTCACCACCTTCGACACCGACGAGTACATCGGCACCGCGCTGCGGGCCGGCGCCTCCGGCTTCCTGCTCAAGGACACCGCCCCCGACCAGCTGGTGCACGCCGTCCGGGTGCTCGCGGCCGGCGGCAACATCCTCTCGCCGACCGTCACCCGCACCGTGATCGGCGGCTACGTCGACGGCGGCGGCCCGGACGCCGAGGCCGCCACCCTGGCCCGCACCCTCACCGGCCGCGAGCTCGACGTGCTGGCGCTGCTCGGCGAGGGCCTGTCCAACGCCGAGATCGCCGACCGGCTCTTCCTCGGCACCGGCACCGTGAAGGACCACATCAGCGCGATCCTCGGCAAGCTCGGCGCCGCCAACCGCGTCCAGGCCGCCGTCATCGCCCACCGGGCCGGTCTGGTCCGGCCGAAGCCCGGCGACGGGGCATGACCACCGAACCATCCCCCGCCAGACGCTGGCCGGCCCGGCTCACCGCCTCCTGGCTGATGCTGCTGCTGCCGGCCCTCTACTCCCTGGTGGACGCCGCGCTGGTGGCCCGGGGGGACGCCCGCTGGTGGCAGATCCTGCTCTCCGTGCTGGCCGCCGTGGTGCTGCTCTGGCGCCGGCGCTTCCCGGTCACCGTGCTGCTGCTGACCATGCCCGGCAGCTACGTCAACGACATCTGGCTCGCCCCGATAACCGCCGTCTACACGGTGGCCGCCGAGCGCTCCAGCCCCCGGGTGGTGGTGCCCTGCGCGACCCTCTTCGCCCTGGTCGAGTTCTTCCACTGGCCGCTCTCCGAGCAGACCTTCGCGCTGAGCCGGGACACCGCTCTGTACGCCATCCAGTCCGTGATGCTGGCCGCCGGCCCGGCCGCCACCGGGATGCTCTCCCGGACCCGCCGGGAGCTGGCGGCCCGGCTGGACGAGCTGACCCGCGGCCAGGAGCGGGAGAGCCGGCTGCTCGCCGAGCGGGTGCTGCTCAGCGAACGCGGCCGGCTGGCCCGGGAGATGCACGACGTGGTCTCGCACCAGGTCAGCCTGATCTCCATCCAGGCCGGCGCGCTCCAGGTCAGCACCGCCGATCCCGCCGCCGCGGCCACCGCCCGGACCATCCGGGAGCTCGCCGTCCGCACCCTCCAGGAGCTGCGGCAGATGGTCGGGGTGCTGCGCGCGGCCGGCTCCCGCCCGGACGCGCCGCTCGCCCCGCAGCCCCGGCTGGCCGACCTGCCCCGGCTGATCGAGGAGAGCGGCCTGGCCGCGGAGACCGAGCTCGCCGCCGGGGACCGCCCCTGGCCCGAGGCGGTCGAGCGGGCCGCCTACCGCACCGTGCAGGAGGCGCTCACCAACATCACCAAGTACGCCCCGGACGCCGCCGTGCACGTGAGGGTCCGGGCACGAGGCCGCCGGCTGCGGGTCGAGGTGCGCAACGACGCCCCGCCGGTCCGGCCCGCCGAGACCCTGCCGGGCGGCGGCCACGGCCTGGTCGGCCTGCGCGAGCGCGCCCAGCTGCTCGGCGGCAGCCTCTGGGCCGGCCCGACCGCCGACGGCGGCTTCGAGGTCCGCGCCGATCTCCCCGCCGGCCGGGGCTGACCGGCGCGGGCCGGCCTCGGGGCGGTCGGAAACCCGGGGAGGGGAATCCCGTGGCCGGTCCCCGGTACGCGAGGCCCGGTGCGGGAACGCCCGGCGACGCCGCGATCCCGGACAACGAGAAAGCCCCGCAGATCCGAAGATCTGCGGGGCTTCGCTGTGCGCGAGGGGGGAGTTGAACCCCCACGCCCTTTCGGGCACTGGAACCTGAATCCAGCGCGTCTGCCTATTCCGCCACCCGCGCATGGGTGTTTGTCGTGGTTGCCAGCCGATCAGCCGACCCGCTCGGTACCATGTGGCCTTCGCGGTTCTTCGATCCGGCTCCCTTTCGGGCGCCCCTTCCGACGTGGAAAACAGTAGCACGACCAGCGGGCCACCTCCGAATCCGTTTCCCGGGGACGCCGAGCGCATCCGAACGGATGCCCGGGGAACAGGCGAGCGACGGGTGAGGGCCCGCTCCGGCGGGTAGCCCTGGCGTGCCGCCGCCGGGATGCGTCACCCTGTGTGTCCGGGCCCACCCCCGGGCACCACACCGTCCGGGAACCGTATGGAGGGCCCGGGCGTGGATACGATCAGTACGGAAGTACCGCAAGTAGGCGCGACCGGCTCCCCGGGCCCGGTCGGCGGACAGGCGAACGAACCCTGGAAGGGGGTGCCCCATGGGAGTGCTGAAGAAGTTCGAGCAGCGACTTGAGGGTCTCGTCAACGGCACCTTCGCCAAGGTGTTCAAGTCCGAGGTCCAGCCCGTGGAGATCGCCGGTGCGCTGCAGCGCGAGTGCGACAACAACGCGAGCATCTGGAACCGCGACCGCACCGTCGTGCCCAACGACTTCATCGTCGAGCTGAGCCCGCACGACTACGAGCGCCTGAGCCCCTACTCCGGCCAGCTGGGCAACGAACTGGCCGGCATGGTCCGCGAGTACGCGGAGGCCCAGCGGTACACCTTCATGGGGCCGCTCCAGGTGAACCTGGAGAAGGCCGACGACCTCGACACCGGCCTGTACCGGGTCCGCAGCCGCACGCTGGCCGCCGAGGAGCCGCAGCAGCAGCAACCCCCGGCGCAGCCCGCCGGGTACGGCCGCCCGCCGGCCGCCCCGGCCCCCGGCGCACCGTGGCAGCAGCCGGGCGCCGCACCGTACGGCGCGCCCCCGCCGCCGGCCGCGCCCCCCACCATGCCCGCGGGTCCGCCCCCCGCGCCCGCCGGCGGCAACGTGCGCCCGTTCCCGGGCGCCGGCCACGGCACGTCCGTCCGGCGCTGGATCGAGGTGAACGGCGCCCGCCACCAGATCACCGGGAACGCCTGCGTGCTCGGCCGATCCACCGAGGCCGACGTGCGGATCGACGACCCCGGGGTCTCCCGCAAGCACGCCGAGATCCGGCCCGGCACCCCTTCGATGGTGCTCGACCTGGGGTCCACCAACGGCATCGTGGTGGACGGACAGCACACCCAGCGCGCTACGCTCCGCGACGGCTCGCGAATCGTCGTGGGCTCCACCACCATCGTTTACCGACAGGTCGAAGGGTAGTGTCCGATTTGTTCGCGCGCTTCGCTCACTCACGGGCGGCCCGGTCATGTCTGAACTGACCCTCACGGTCATGCGGCTGGGCTTCCTCGCCGTGTTGTGGCTGTTCGTGATCGTCGCGGTCCAGGTGATCCGCAGTGACCTGTTCGGGACCAGGGTGAACCCCCGCTCCTCCCGTCGCGGCGGCGCCGCCGCCACCGCGGCCACCGCGCCGTCCCCCGCCGCCGCCCGCGGCCCGCAGGGCCAGGCCGGCCCCGCCGCCGCGCAGCAGACCCAGGGCGGCGGCCGCCGTCGCGGTGCCCCGACCCAGCTGGTCGTGGTCGCGGGTTCGCTGGCCGGCACCACCGTCGCGCTGCAGGGCCAGACCATCACGCTGGGCCGGGCGCACGACTCCACCATCGTGCTGGACGACGACTACGCGTCCTCCCGGCATGCCAGGATCTATCCGGATCAGACTGGGCAGTGGACGGTCGAGGATCTAGGCTCCACCAACGGCACCTATCTGGACCGGCAGCGCCTGACCGCGCCGACCCCGCTCCAGCCGGGCACGCCGATCCGTATCGGCAGGACCGTCATCGAACTGCGGAAGTAGTAGCGCATGAGGGACAGCATCCCGTCCAAGACCCAGAGGGGGGCTCAGGTCGCATGACCCTGGTGCTGCGCTTCGCCGCCGGCTCCCACAAGGGGCTTATCCGGGAGGGGAACGAGGACTCCGGCTACGCCGGGCCGCGGCTGCTGGCCGTGGCCGACGGCATGGGCGGCGCCGCGGCCGGTGAGGTCGCGTCCTCCGAGGTGCTCGGCTCGATCGTCCGCCTGGACGAGGACGTGCCCGGCGCCGACCTGCTGACCCTGCTCGGTGACGCCGTCCAGGGCGCCAACGACCGCCTCCGACAGATGGTCGAGGAGGACCCGCAGCTGGAGGGCATGGGCTGCACCCTCACCGCGATGCTGTGGACCGGGCAGCGGATGGGCCTGGTGCACGTCGGCGACTCCCGCGCCTACCTGCTGCGGGACGGCGCGCTGGTGCAGATCACCCAGGACCACACCTGGGTGCAGCGTCTGGTCGACGAGGGCCGGATCACGCCCGAGGAGGCCGAGACCCACCCGCAGCGCTCGCTGCTGATGCGCGCGCTGGACGGCCGCGGCCAGGTCGAGCCCGACCTGTCGATCCGCGAGGTCCGGGCCGGCGACCGCTACCTGATCTGCTCCGACGGCCTCTCCGGCCCGGTCAGCCACCAGACCCTCCAGGACACCCTCGGGAGCTTCTACGCGCCCGAGCAGACCGTGCAGGAGCTCATCCAGCTCGCGCTGCGCGGCGGCGGTCCGGACAACATCACCTGCATCGTGGCGGACGTCCTGGACGTCGGCGCCACGGACACCATGAGCGGCCAGTTCAACGACGTCCCGGTGGTCGTCGGCGCGGTCGCCGAGACCCCGCCGTCCTCGGCCGCGGCCGACCGGTCGATCGCGGACACCCCGGCCGGCCGGGCGGCCGGCCTCGGACGCCCCCCGCAGGGCGCCTTCGGTCCCGCCGAGGGCTACGACGGCGGCTACGGCGCCGCCCCGGCCGGCTTCGGCCCGGCCGAGGGCTACGGGTACGGCGCGGGCGAGCCCACGGTCCACGGCACCGAGGAGTTCGACGACGAGCAGCCGCCCAAGCGCAAGGGCAAGGCGCTCAAGCTCTCGCTGATCTCCCTGGTCACGCTGGGCCTGCTCGGCGGTGCCGGCTTCTTCGGCTACCAGTGGACCCAGGGCCAGTACTACGTCGGCGTGGACGGCGACCACGTCGCGGTCTACCAGGGCCTCAACCAGAGCCTGGCCGGCCTGAGCCTGTCCTCGGTGCACACCTCGTACAAGGACGTCGAGCTCAAGTACCTGCCGCAGGACCAGCGCACCCACGTGACCAACACCATCTCGGCGAGCAGCTTCGGGGACGCCGACGCCACGGTGAAGAAGCTGGCCGAGCAGGCCCAGTTCTGCCACCGGGTCGCCGACGCCCGGGCCGCCGCGGCCAACCCCTCGGCCAACCAGCCCGCCGGTGCCCCGGCGCCCGGGCAGCCGACCGCCGGACAGTCGGGCGCGCCGACCGCCGCCGCGGTGGCGCACGCCGGGTTCCGGACCGCCACCTCGCCCAGCCCGTCCGCGACCGGCCGGGCCCCGGCGGCGGCCGCGCCCAGCGCGACCGCGACCCCGGGCACCACGGCCCCGACCCCGAGCACGGCGGCCCCCAGCCAGAGCGCCGCCGCCCCGGCCACCGGGCCGCAGGGCGACCTGCCCGGCTTCACCGACGAGGAGCGGCAGAAGGCCGACTCCTGCCCGAAGCCGTGACGGCCGTGACCCGACATAGGCCCGCCCGGTGCGGGCCGGCCGGCCGTCAGGGAGCGGCTACGACGTGACCACCTTTGATCTGAACCGCCGGTCCGGCGCCTCCTCCCGGCGCCGGGGCAACACCACCATCTCCCCCCAGGGCACGCCGAACCGGCGCAACACCGAGCTGGCCATGCTGGCCTTCGCGGTGGCGCTGCCGGTGCTGGCGTACGCCAACGTGGGCCTGGCGATGGACGACTCGCTGCCCGCCGGCATGCTCGGCTACGGCCTCGGCATGGGCGCGCTCGCCCTGATCGCGCACCTGCTGATGCGCCGCTTCGCGCCGTACGCGGACCCGCTGATGCTGCCGATCGCCACCCTGCTCAACGGGCTCGGCGTGGTGATGATCTGGCGGCTCGACAAGGCCGGGAAGCTGCTGCACAACAACTACCCCGCGGCCGCCAACCAGCTGATGTGGTCGGGCCTCGGGGTGGCCTTCTTCATCTTCGTGATGATCTTCCTGAAGGACCACCGGGTCCTCCAGCGCTACACCTACATCTCGATGGCGGCGGCCCTGGTGCTGCTCGCGGCGCCGGCCTTCTTCCCGGCCCGCAAGGAGGACTTCGGCGCCAAGATCTGGATCCGGATGGGCGCCTTCTCGATCCAGCCCGGTGAGTTCGCCAAGATCATCCTGACCGTCTTCTTCGCCGGCTACCTGATGGTGAAGCGCGACGCCCTGGCGCTGGCCAGCCGCCGCTTCATGGGCCTCTACCTGCCGCGCGGCCGCGACCTCGGGCCGATCATCGTGATCTGGCTGCTCAGCCTGCTGATCCTGATCTTCGAGAACGACCTCGGCTCGTCCTTCCTGTACTTCGGCCTCTTCGTGGTGATGCTCTACGTCGCCACGGAGCGGACCAGCTGGATCCTGTTCGGCCTGCTGATGTCGGTCGGCGGCGCGGTCGCGGTGGCCTCCACCGCCAGCCACGTCAAGGTCCGCATCGACGCCTGGCTCGACCCGATGGCCGCCTTCGGGCCCAAGCCGCCACCGGGCTCGACCGAACAGATCGGCCAGTCGCTGATGGCGCTGGGATCGGGCGGGGTGACCGGCTCCGGTCTCGGCCAGGGCCGCTCCTGGCTGATCGACTTCGCCGCCAAGAGCGACTTCATCCTCGGCTCGTTCGGCGAGGAGCTCGGGCTCACCGGCCTGATGGCGATCTTCATGCTGTACGCCCTGCTGATCCAGCGCGGCCTGCGCACCGCCGTCGCCGCCCGCGACCCGTTCGGCAAGCTGTTCGCCGTCGGCCTCTCCTCGGCGATGGCGCTGCAGGTCTTCGTGGTGGCCGGCGGCGTCACCGGGCTGATCCCGCTGACCGGTATGACCATGCCGTTCCTCGCCCAGGGCGGGTCCTCGGTGGTCGCCAACTGGGCCCTGGTCGCGATCCTGCTGAAGATCAGTGACAGCGCCCGACGTCCCGGGGTGGAGCCCACCCCCACGCCCGAGGTCCAGGGGGTCCCCGTCTCGTGAACAAGCCGATCCGCCGGGTCTCGATCTTCTGCCTCGTCCTGATCCTCGCCCTGATGGTGCGCACCAACTGGGTGCAGGGCGTCCAGGCCGAAGCGTGGGCCACCAACAAGAACAACAAGCGCCAGGTCTACGACCGCTACGCCCACCCGCGCGGCAACATCATCGTCGGCGGGCAGCCGGTCACCCAGTCCGACTTCGTCAACGGCCTGCGCTACAAGTACAAGCGCTCCTGGGTCGACGGCCCGATGTACGCGCCGGTGACCGGGTACTCCTCGCAGTCCTTCGGCGCCAGCCAGCTGGAGCAGCTGGAGGACGGCGTCCTCTCCGGCAGCGACGACCGGCTGTTCTTCCGCAACACCCTGGACATGCTGACCGGGGAGCAGAAGAAGGGCGGCGACGTCGTCACGACGATCAACGCCAAGGCCCAGAAGGCCGCCTACGACGGCCTCGGCGGCAAGAAGGGCGCGGTGGTCGCGCTCGACCCGCGCACCGGCGCGATCCTGGCGCTGGTCTCCACCCCGTCCTACGACCCGGGTGCCTTCGCCGGCAGCGAGAACACCGACTCCAAGGCCTGGACGGACCTCAACGCCGACCCGAACAAGCCGATGCTCAACCGCGCGCTGCGCGAGACGTACCCGCCGGGCTCGACCTTCAAGCTGGTCACCGCCGCCGCCGCGTTCGAGAACGGCGTCTTCCAGAGCATCGACGACCAGACCCAGACGCCGAACCCCTACCTGCTGCCGGGCACCAAGACCGAGCTGAAGAACGAGAGCGACCGGGAGCCCTGCGAGAACGCCTCCCTCAAGGTCGGCATGGACTGGTCCTGCAACACCGTCTTCGGCAAGATCGGCGCCGAGCTGGGCAGGGACAAGCTGCGCTCCCAGGCCGAGAAGTTCGGCTTCAACAGCACGGTGGACACGCCGATCCGGTCCGAGAAGAGCGTCTACCCGAGCGGCTCCACCCCGGACGGCACCGCGATGGACGCGATCGGCCAGCACGACACCCGGGCCACCCCGCTGCAGATGGCCATGGTCTCCGCGGCCATCGCCAACAACGGCTCGCTGATGCAGCCCTACCTGGTCGACCAGGAGCGTTCGGCCACGCTGACCACGATCTCCAAGCACACCGAGAAGCAGTTCTCGCAGCCGATCAGCCCGACGACCGCGCAGAAGCTGCAGGACATGATGGTCTCGGTGGTCGAGAACGGCACCGGCAAGAACGCCAAGATCCCCGGCCTGACGGTCGGCGGCAAGACCGGCACCGCCCAGCACGGCGAGGACAACGCCGGCCTGCCGTTCGCCTGGTTCACCTCCTACGCCAAGACCGCCGACGGCCAGTCGGTCGCGGTGGCGGTGGTGGTCGAGGACGGCTCCAACAACCGCGACGGCATCAGCGGCGGCCGGCTCGCCGCGCCGATCGCCAAGGCGGTGATGCAGGCCGCCCTCGGCAAGTAGGAGGCACCGTCGCGGGTGAGTGAAATGTCACGATCGGCACCCCCGTCCGGATACCGGTCTGATATCGGCCGACGGCCGACTCCGGTCCGGCGCGGTGCGACCGGTAGCGTATCCGCAAGCAGCGGGTGTGCCCGTTGCCGCCCGCGAGGCGCTGCAGGGTCCTGATCGCAGAACCACCCGGGGCCGGGCCGGCGTCACTCAGAGCGTGCGGGGACACCTACGTCACAACCTCACCGGCGGGTGAGGGAGAGGGTCGGAACTATGGAAGAGCCTCGTCGCCTAGGCGGCAGGTACGAGCTCGGCGGCGTCCTCGGACGCGGCGGCATGGCCGAGGTGTACCTCGCCCATGACACCCGGCTCGGCCGTTCCGTCGCAGTGAAGACGCTCCGGGCCGACATGGCCCGCGATCCGTCCTTCCAGGCCCGCTTCCGCCGTGAGGCACAGTCCGCGGCGTCGCTGAACCACCCCGCCATCGTCGCCGTGTACGACACCGGCGAGGACTACATCGACGGCATCTCCATCCCGTACATCGTGATGGAGTACGTCGAGGGGTCCACCCTGCGCGAGCTGCTGCACTCCGGGCGCCGGCTGCTTCCGGAGCGCGCGCTGGAGATGACCATCGGCATCCTGCAGGCCCTGGAGTACTCGCACCGGGCCGGCATCGTGCACCGCGACATCAAGCCCGCCAACGTCATGCTGACCCGGCAGGGCAACGTCAAGGTCATGGACTTCGGCATCGCCCGGGCGATGGGCGACGCCGGGATGACCATGACGCAGACCTCCGCCGTCATCGGCACCGCCCAGTACCTCTCCCCCGAGCAGGCCAAGGGCGAGCAGGTCGACGCCCGCTCCGACCTCTACTCCACCGGCTGCCTGCTGTACGAGCTGCTGACCGTGCGCCCGCCGTTCGTCGGCGACTCGCCGGTCGCGGTGGCGTACCAGCACGTCCGGGAGGAGGCGCAGCCGCCGTCCGTCTTCGACCCCGAGGTCCGCCCGGAGATCGACGCGATCGTGCTGAAGGCGCTCGCCAAGGAGCGCGACTACCGGTACCAGAGCGCCGACGAGATGCGCGACGACATCGAGCGCTTCCTCGACGGCCTCCCGGTGGCCGCCGCCCAGCAGGCCGCCGCCTACGGCATGGGCGGCGCGGCCGGGTACGGCTACGACCAGAACGGCTACCCGCAGCAGCACGACCCGTACGGCCAGACCAACGTGCTGCCGCAGCAGCCCGGCGGCGGGCCCACCACGGTGCTCCCGCAGGCCGGTGGCCAGGCCGGCTACGGCCAGCAGCCCGGCTACCAGGACGACGGCTACGGGCAGACCTACGCCGGCGGCCCGGGCGGCGGCAACGACGACGGGTACGGCCGCGGCGGCCGGCGCGGCGAGGAGCCGCCGAAGAAGAGCAACACCTCCTGGATCGTGCTGGCGGTCGCCGCCGTGCTGGTCCTGGTCGGCACCTTCTTCGTCGCCCAGGCGATGTTCAGCGACAAGAAGGACGACAAGAAGGACGGCGCGAAGATCACCGCGCCGAGCCTGGTCGGCAAGACCCTGGCCGAGGCCAAGGCCGCCGCCCAGCAGGCCGGTCCCAAGCTCGTGGTGACCGAGGGCGAGAAGATGGCCTGCCCGGACGCCAACGTGAAGAAGGACCAGGTCTGCGTCCAGACCCCGGCGGCCAACAGCCAGGTCGCCGAGGCCGGCACGATCACGGTGCAGCTCTCCTCGGGCCCGGCCAAGGCGACCCTGCCGAAGGTGACCGGGATGACCAAGGACCAGGCCACCAAGGCGCTGGCCGACGCCGGGTTCACCAATGTCGCCCCCGAGTACAAGGACGACGACTCGGCCCCGCAGGAGACGGTCATCGCCCAGGACCCGCAGGCCGGCGCGGCCGGGGACCCGTCGGCGCCGGTGAAGCTCACCGTGTCGCAGGGCAAGGCCAAGATCCTCGTGCCCAGCGTGGTCGGTCAGCAGAAGGAGGCCGCGCAGGCGGCGCTGGAGGGCGCCGGCTTCCAGGTCGACGCCTCGAAGACCACCCCGACCAACGACCCGACCAAGATCAACACCGTCGCCTCGCAGCAGCCGGCGAACGGCAAGGTCCCGGCCAACACGAAGATCGTCCTGACCATCTACAAGGCGCCGGAGAAGGCCACCGTCCCGCCGCTGCAGAACGTCAAGCTGCAGGACGCGATCGCCGCGCTGCAGAAGGCCGGGCTCGGGTACTCCGTCGTGATGGGCCCGCAGGACCCGAACGCCGTCGTGGTCTCCTCGAACCCCGGCGCGGGCGCCCAGGTGGAGCCGAACACCTCCGTCGGCCTGATCACCCGCCCGGCCGATCCGATCAAAGGGGACACCCCCAACCCCTCACCCTCCAACACCAAAGGGAACAACTAGCGCCCCTTGGTTCCCCTTCTTCTGATGCGAGGCAGCGGGGACCGAGGGCCGCTGCCCCGAAGCCCGAGGGCCCGTCGCCATCACGGCGACGGGCCCTCGGGCGTTCCGGGCGGACCTCCGGCGGCGCGGGCCGGTCAGTGCCGCAGCTCGGGCGGCGGGGTGCGCTTCGCGTCCACGTCGTCCACCCGGACGAGGCTGCCCCAGACGGCCATCCGGTAGCGCGAGGTGTACACCGGGGTGCAGGTGGTCAGGGTGATGTAGCGGCCCGGGGCCTCGTAGCCGGAGCCCTTCGGGACGGGCGCGACGATGCCGGTGTCGTACTTGGACGTCTCCGGCAGGGTGTTGTCGACCTTGTAGACGTACCACTTGTCCTTGGTCTCGACCACGATCGCGTCGCCCTTGCGGACGGCGTCCAGGTCGTGGAACTTCGCCCCGTGGCCGTCCCGGTGGGCGGCCAGCGCGAAGTTGCCGACCGCGTCCCAGGGCATCGCCGCCCGGTACGGCTGCTCGTACACCCCGGCGACGCCCTCGGCCAGGGTGGCGCTGTCGGTGCCCATCCGGATCAGCACCTGGAAGTCCTTGCCCATCGCCGGGACGTGCAGGAAGCCGACCCCGTCCCCGGCGCCGTAGGCCGGGCCGGTCGTCCCGGGCGCCCCGGGGGCGCCGGGCGTACCGGGCGCGCCGGGGGAGGCCGGGGCCCCGGGCGCGGCGGTCGGCGGAGCGGCGGTCGGGCCGGCCGCCCAGGCGCTGCGCAGCTTGTCGGCGGCCTGCGCGGCGGAGGCGTCCGCCTGCACGTTGGTCCACCAGAGCGAGTAGGCGACGAACAGGCCGAGCAGCAGGCCCAGCGTGATCAACAGCTCGCCGAAGACGCCCAGTGCGGCCAGCGCGCGGGCCCTCGCCCTCCCCCGGCGGGCGGGCGGCGGGGGAGCGGGGAGGGCCTCCTCGGCCACCGGGCCCGCCGTCTCGTCCTGGGTCGTCACTCTGCTCCCCCTCGTGCCTGTCCACCGGTGCGACGGCCGTCCGCCGCACCCGCCCCGGCGGCTGCCGCTGCTAGCCGACGGTGAGTCCGGCCGGCTTGCCCTGGCTGCGCGGCCGTTCCTCGATCATCTTGCCAAAGACGATCAGGCGGGCCTTCGAGCTGAACTCCGGGGTGCAGGTGGTCAGGGTGATGTACCGGCCGGCCTGGCTGTACCCGGAGCCGTTCGGCACCGGCTTGATCACGCTCACGTTGGACGGCGGGGTCTCCGGGATGCCGCCGGTGATCTCGTAGGTGTAGTAGGCGGTCGCCGTCTCCACCACGATCTTGTCGCCCTTGGTGAGCTGGTTGATGTGCCGGAACGGCTCGCCGTGGGTGTTGCGGTGCGCGGCCAGCGCGAAGTTGCCCGCCTTGTCGGCCGGCATCCCGGTGCCGGTGTAGTGGCCGACCAGGCCCTTGTCGAGCACCGCCGACTTGGAGGTGCCCTCGGCGATCGGGAACTTCAGGCCCAGCTTCGGCAGATGGATGATCGCGAAGCCCTTGCCCGGCTCGAAGGTCTCGGGTTTGGCCGGATCCGGTGCCGGTTGTCCGGGCACGCCGGGCGCCGGCTGCCCGGCGTCGAACTGCTGCTCCAGCTGGTTGCGGGCGCCGTCGGCGGCCGCGTCGGCCTGCACGTTGGTCCACCAGAGCTGGTACGAGACGAAGAGCAGCATCACCACACCGAGGGTGATGCAGAGCTCGCCGACGAAGCGGGCGGCCACCACCGCCACCGACTCCTTCGGGCGCGGTGCTCCCCCGGCGGCACGGCCGCTCGCCCGGCGGCGGCCGCCGCCCGAGCGCACCGCCATCCGGCCCTGCGCGGCCCGTCGCCGCTCGGCCCGGCCGCCGGTCGGCGGCTGGTCCGCGCCGGCGGCCGGCGGCGGCACGCGGAGCTGGAGGGTCTGGTCGGCCAGCCAGGGGTACTCGGGCGGGCCGGGGGCGTCGTCGGCGCCGTCAGGGCCGTCCTGCCCGGGCGCGTGGGGCCGCTGGGGCTGCTGGACCTGCTCGTAGACGCCCCAGCCGTCCTCGGCCCCGTTCTGCGCCGGGAGCTGCTGCGTCGGGTACGGCTCGTGGGGCTGGTACCGGTCCTGCGGGAGGGACCGGCCGTCCGGGTGGGATCCGTCCGGTCCCGGGCCGCCGAACCCCGGCCGCGCCGAACCGTACGGATCGCCCTGGCCCTGGGCGTGGCCGTACCGGCCGCCCTCGGACGGGAACCCGCCGTACGGGTCGCCCTGCTGCGGGCCGCCGCCGTACTGGCCGCCCTCGTACTGGCCGCCCTCGTACTGGCCGCCTCGGTACGGGCCGTCTCGGTGCGGGTCGGCGCCCGACTGGTAACGCCCCTCCGGACGCACCGCGGTCACGCCGCTCAGCCCCGGCCGATCACCGGGGCGAGCCCGGCCGAACGGCCGACGGCCTGCGGATCGCCGCACTCGGCCAGCCAGTTGGCGAGCATCCGGTGCCCGCCCTCGGTGAGCACCGACTCCGGGTGGAACTGCACACCCTCGACCGGCAGCTCCCGGTGGCGCAGGCCCATGATCACACCGCTCCCGGTCCGCGCGGTGACCACCAACTCGTCCGGCACGGTGGCCGGTTCGACCGCCAGCGAGTGGTACCGGGTGGCGGTGAGCGGCGAGGGCAGGCCCTCGAAGACGCCGCCGTCCTCGTGCTCGACCAGCGAGGTCTTGCCGTGCAGCAACTCCGGCGCCCGGCCGACCACGGCGCCGTACGCGACCGCGATCGACTGCAGGCCCAGGCAGACGCCGAACACCGGCAGCCCGATCCCCGCGCAGTGGTGCACCATCTCGATGCAGACCCCTGCCTCCTCCGGCGCACCGGGCCCGGGGGAGAGCAGCACCCCGTCGAAGCCGCTGTCGCCGTCGCGGTGCACCGCGTGCTCGACCGTCACCTCGTCGTTGCGGACCACCTCGCAGGTGGCGCCGAGCTGGTAGAGGTACTGGACCAGGTTGAAGACGAAGCTGTCGTAGTTGTCGACGACCAGGATGCGGGGCGGGGTCGGCTGGGTGGTCATTCGCGTGCTGTCTCCGTGGGATGCGGGGGCTGGAGGGAAGAACGGGGCCGCCGGTCAGCCGGCTGCGCCGTCGCCGCCGTCCACTGTGACGTCACCGAAGGGGAGCAACGGTTCCGCCCACGGGAAGACGTAGGTGAAGAGGAGGTAGACCAGCCCCAGGACGAGGAGCAGCGAGATGGTGGCCCGGACCAGGGTGTTCCCCGGCAGGTGACGCCAGATCCAGCCGTACATGGTGCTCCCTCGACGTAACGGACTGGGGTCAAGAGTAGACCCGTGATCCAGTCCCGCGGGGCGCGCTTCCCCCCACCGGACGTGCGCTGCCTCGGCCGGTGCCCCGGCCGGCGCTACTGGCCGGCGGCCGAGCGCAGGTCGACGGTGCCGGAGTAGCCGGGCACGGTGAGGTCGCCGCTCTCCTGGACCTTCCAGCCCAGCCCGTACGCCTGCACGTACTGCAGGTAGTTGCGGATGGTCGGGTCCGCCTCGACCGCCGCCCGGAGCGCGTCGGTCTTCCCGACCGCCTTGACCACGTAAGGCGGCGAGTAGACCCGCCCCTGGAGCAGCAGGGTGTTGCCCACGCAGCGGACGGCGCTGGTGGCGACCAGCCGCTGGTCCATCACCTGGACGCCCTCGGCACCGCCGCGCCACAGCGCGTTGACCACCGCCTGGATGTCCTGCTGGTGGATGACCAGGTCGTTGACGCCGGGCTCGGGCACGCCGGGGATGCGGGCGGTGGCGTTCGGCGGGGCGTCGTTCAGGGTGACGGTCAGGCCGGGACCCTGCAGCGGCTCCAGCGCGGCGGACCGCTCGAGCGAGTCCAGCCGGGCGGCGTCGGCCGGGTTCCCGCCCTGCTGCTCGGTGAGCTCCTGCGAGCGGGCCTGGAGGTCGGCGAGCTGCGCCTGGGACTGCTGGTTCTGCGAGCTGCGCTGGCGTATCACGTCGCTGAGGCTGAGCAGCGAGTTGTCGGTGCGCAGGTCGGTCCCGCGGGCGGTCTGCGCGCTGATGTAGAAGAGCAGCCCGGCGAGCGCGAAGACCGCGCAGGTCAGGGCACGGCCGACAATTCGGGTGCCGGAGGCACGGGTGCGCGGCGGCCGAGGGGGAATCGACAAATTAGTCACCGTACCTTTATCTCCTTAAGACCCGCCGAGCCACTACGCTAACGGACGCCGGTGGCATGTGCGGGGGCGGTCCCCAGAGCGTTCTCCACAACCGCCACTGCCGGCCGCCCCGCCCCGCTGAACACCCCTGCGCGGTCTCACAGCGCATCGACAGGAGAGCTCCTCGTGCCGAAGTCTCGACTCCGCAAGAAGTCCGATTACACCCCGCCGGCCACGGCCACGGTGAAGATCAGCTCGGGCCGCGGCTGGGTCGCACCGCTGATGCTGGCCCTGTTCCTGGTCGGGCTGGTGTGGATCGTCACGTACTACGTGACCAGCGGCAGCTGGCCGGTCGAGAGCTGGCACAACTGGAACATCCTGGTGGGCTTCGGCTTCATCGCCGCGGGGTTCGGCGTCTCCACCCAGTGGAAGTGACGCCGGGGCTCCGACCCTGAGCGCGTGCCGCCGCCCCGGGAGGGTTCTCCCCGGGGCGGCGCCGCGGTGTGCCCGGACGCCGACGCCGGGGCACCGCCGGGACCTTCCGCGCTCCGGTTATCCCGCTTATCGCGCTTATCCACATGGTTATCCACACTGGGGAAAAGTCGCCCCGCCCTGTGGATAACTCGCGCCCGGTACTCTTTCCACACCCCCGCGCGGTGTCCCCCGAATGCGGAATACCCCCAGCGGAACACGCGTAGAGCCGCGGTCCACAGCCCACTCCCCCAACTGGCTGTGCACCACTCCCCACCCGCTGTGGACAAACGTCCGGACAGCGGCCGGACGCGTCACCCGCCGTACCGGGCCATCCCCACCAGGACCACCGACAGCACCAGACCCGCCATCCCGGCCACGGTCAGCGCCTGGACGGTCACCCGGTGCTGCCGCGGCGCGTACATCAGCCCGATGGCGGTCAGCGCCCCGGCGACCAGCCCGCCGACGTGCGCCCGCCAGTCGATCACGTCCCTCAGCGAGAAGGTGACGATCAGGTTGAAGACCAGCAGCGCGACCACCGGACCGAGCGGCGCCCTCACCCGCTTGAACATCACCACGGTGGCGCCGAGCAGCCCGAACACGGCTCCGGAGGCCCCCAGCGACCTCATCCCGTCGCCCGCCACCAGGAAGGCGAACGCGCTGCCGGCCAGGCCCGAGAGCAGGTAGAGGGCCAGGAACCGGAGCCGGCCGAGCGCCGCCTCCAGCGTGGGGCCGAGCATCCAGAGCACCAGCATGTTGCTGCCCACGTGCCAGATCTGCGTGTGCAGGAACGTCGCGGTCAGCAGCCGGTACCACTGGTCCGGCCCGGCCGCGACGCCGTACGGGAACGCCGACGCGAACGGGGAGCCGCTCGGCTGCCGACCGAAGCTGACCAGCTCGAGGTCCGCGGCCAGCCACGGCTTCAGCACGTAGGCGGCCAGGACGAAGACCACCAGGTTGATCCCGACCAGCACCTTGGTGACCAGCGCGCCGTCCGCGGTCAGCTGCCCGCCGAACCGGGTGGTCGCCTGCCGCACCTCCCGGCCGCCGCCACGGACGCAGTCCGGGCAGTGGAAGCCCACCGAGGCGCTCACCATGCACTGCGGGCAGATCGGCCGGCCGCACCGGGAGCACCCGATGCCGGTCTCCTGCTCGGGGTGGCGGTAGCAGCGCGCCGGACCGGCCCCGCCCCCGGGCCCCGGGGTCCGGTCCGTCGGCGGCTTGGGCTCGTCCGGGAGCATCAGCGGTTTTCCCCTTCTCGCACGCCTGCTACGCGACCCCGGCGGCCCGCCGAACGGGTACCACCGGGATCGCCAGCGTACTGCGGCCAATCCCCCGACGGACGCTCCCCACCGCCCCGCCCCCACGGCCCACCCCGCCGTACCGGCGAACCCCACACCCCAGCCCCCGGCCCGCCACCCCCGCGCGCAGCGCCCCGCGCCCCGCGTACGGCCCACCCCGGCGTGCCAGCGGACAAATATGGATGCATGATCAGCATTCAGGTGGATATGTGCATAAAGGACGCCACCCAGGAGGAGAGACTCGTGACCCGTTTGGACTCAGCTCGTGAGACGGCCGGCAAGACCCGGGACACCCTCGCGCCCTACGCCGCCACCGCCAGGGAAACCGTGGTGCACTTCGCGGACGGCGCCAAGCAGCGGCTGGGCCCGGCCGTGGACGCCATCGGACCGAAGGCCGCCCACGCCGCCCACACCGCCCGCGTCCAGTACGACAAGCGCATCGCCCCGCAGCTCGGTCACGCCTTCGCCAGTCTGCCGCCCGAGGCCCAGCAGAACGCGCTGAAGGCCCTGCACCGCGCCCAGGAGGCCGCACTGGCCGCCCGGCTGTCCGCAGCCCGCGCCGCCGACCAGGCCCGCACCACCGTCGCCCCGAAGGTGGCCTACGCGGTCGGCGAGGCCCGCGCCGTCGTCGTCCCCGTCGCGCAGGAGGCCCAGACCCGTGGTGCCGCCGCGCTGACCGCCCTGCACGGCAACGTGACCTCCGCCGAGATCAGCGACCTGGCCGCGCGGAACCTCAGGAAGCAGCACCGCAACGCCTGGGCGACCGGTCTGGCGGTGGCCGGGGCCGTGGCGATCGGCAGCGGTGTGGTGGCCTGGCAGTGGTGGCGGCACCACAGCAACCCCGAGTGGCTGGTCGAGCCCCCGGCCTCCGCCACGGACCAGCACACCGGCTCCCACGCCGCGGGCAGCGCGGCCGACCCCCAGCCCACCGCGCCGCTGAACGGCTCCACCACGGGCCCTGCGGCCGGCGAGGGCTCCGAGGCCGCCGAGCCCCCGTCCGAGGCCGGTACCGCCACCCCGGAGCCCGGCCCGACGCCCGGCAAGCCCGCCCCCGGCGACGACCGGCCCAAGCCGCACGACCCGCGCAAGCCGCACTGACCCGGCCCGCACCTCCCGAGAACGCCGATCGGCCGCTGACCCGGAATCAGGTCAGCGGCCGATCGGCACTGCGACTGTGGAGCTTAGGAGACTCGAACTCCTGACATCTGCCTTGCAAAGGCAGCGCTCTACCAACTGAGCTAAAGCCCCTCGACGGCACTGCGCGCGCCGCCGGGCACTAGCGTACCGGGTTCCGGCGCGAATCCCACGCCCGTCCCGGAACCTCCCCGTCCGGAAGGTGCTCGGGATCCGGCCGGCCCGGTCATCCGACCGGGCCGGCCGGCCCGGGAGACGCCGTGCGGCGCCTCCGAAGATCGTCGATCGTCAGATCGTCCGTGGCCTCAGCGACCGGCCGGAACCGGGTCGGTGGCCTCGGTCCACAGGTCCTGCTCGGCGCGGTCCGCCTGGACCTGACGGTAGACAAAGAAGCCGCCGAGGGCGACCAGGGCGACCAGGAGAAGCTTCTTCACCGCGGGACCTCGTCCTTCTTGCGTAGCGGACTCAACAGCCGTGCTCCGGCCGGACGGCCGGGCCGACGAGTCCATGAGTTGTTACGAGCACGAACGGGCGGCCGGGTGCCAGACTGCCCTTGCGGCCGATGATACACACCGGTGTCCCAATCGTGACCAGCCGCCGCCGCCTCCCAACCGACCGGTCCGGCCGGAGGATTGACGCCGCACCTCCTGTCGTACGGTCGGCCCGGCCGGACCGGCCGGGAAGCTGCCGGGACACCCCCCTGACCGCGTGCCGACGGGGCCGCCACGGCGGCGTCCGCCGCCACGAGCTCCGGCCCGGCCCGCACCTGCTCCACCCGTACGACTCCCGGGCCCGCCGCGTGGTTCCCCCACGGCCGCGGGGAACCGCCCCGGGAACGCCGAAGGGCCCGGAGCGAGATCGCTCCGGGCCCTTCGCGGTGGTGGGCCTAACAGGACTTGAACCTGTGGCCTCTTCCTTATCAGGGAAGCGCTCTAACCGTCTGAGCTATAGGCCCTTGCCGCACTGAAAGATTAGCGGACCGACGGCCGATCTCCAAAATCCGGACCGGCGGGCGCTGCGGCAGGGCTCTGCTGGTGGGGGGCGGTGACGGGGCGGAGCAGCCACTCCTCGCGGGTGGCGGGGAGCCCGGCGGTGCCCTCGGGGCCGGTGCGGACGGCGAGGATCTGGTTCACGCCGATCCGGTTCTCCTCGAAGGCGAGCGCGGAGGCCGCCATGTAGAGCCGCCAGACCCGGGCCCGGCCGCGGCCGACCAGCCCGACCGCCTCCGTCCAGTGCGCCTCCAGGTTGGCCACCCACTCGCGCAGGGTGAGCGCGTAGTGCTCGCGCAGCGCCTCGACGTCGCGGACCTCGAAGCCGGCCTCCTCCAGCCGGGCCACGGTGGAACCGACCGGGGAGAGCTCGCCGTCCGGGAAGACGTAGCGGTTGATGAAGGGGCTGGGGCGGTACGGCTCGCCGGGGTGGTTCGGGCGGCGGGCGATCTGGTGGTTGAGCAGCCGGCCGCCGGGCACCAGCAGCCGGTACAGGCCCTCGGCGTAGACCCGGTACTGAGCCGAGCCGACGTGCTCGGCCATGCCCACGCTGGAGATCGCGTCGAAGGGGCCGTCGGCGATCTCCCGGTAGTCCTGCAGGCGGATCTCCACCCGGTCGGCCAGGCCGGCCTCCTCGACCCGGCGGCGGGCCAGCGCGACCTGTTCCTCGGAGATGGAGACGCCGACCGCCGTGACGCCGTAGTGCCTCGCCGCGTGCAGCACCAGCGAGCCCCAGCCGCAGCCGACGTCCAGCAGGCGCATCCCGGGCCGCAGGCCGAGCTTGCGGCAGATGAGGTCGAGCTTGGCCTCCTGGGCCGCCTCCAGGCTCTTCGCGGCGGGCTCCCAGTAGGCGCAGGAGTACACCATCGACGGGCCCAGCACGAGGCCGTAGAAGTCGTTCCCGACGTCGTAGTGGTGGCTGATCGCCGCGCGGTCCCGGCTGCGGCTGTGCAGCCGGCCCCGGGCCGCCCGGGCCTCCTCGGGCGGCGGGGCGGGCCGCGGGCCCAGCGCGCCGGCCCGCAGGAGGGCCCCGAGCACCCGGCGGCCCCTGGGGCCGAGCACGTCGGCCGGGCCCAGCTCCAGCCGACGGATCTCCGGGCGCTCCGCGAAGTGCGCGACGGCCGTCAGCACCTCGTAGAGGTCGGTGCCGGGCGCGAGCTCCAGGTCACCGGAGACGTAGGCCCGGGCCAGGCCGAGCTCGCCCGGCTGCCAGAGCAGGCGGCGCAGCGCGCGGCGGTTGCGCAGCACCAGGGTGGGCGCCCCCGGCGGCCCGGCGGCACTGCCGTCCCAGGCCTGGATCCGCAGGGGCACCGGGACTCCCAGGAGCCCTTCCAGGGCCTCGACCAGTTGCCTTGCGAGCTGAGCCATCGCGCGCCTCCGTCCAGCCGTACCTGCACAGCCGTACCAGCCCCGGCCGGTCGGACCAGGGGGGCGGCCTGCGGCACTCGGAGACTCGGAACGAGCGCACCCAGCTAAGCCCACCGCGGCGCGCGCCGATCCGGGCGGCACGCCGCGGGGACCGCCTGTCACCCGAATGCCGACGGGCCCCGCAGGCTGGAACAGCCTGCGGGGCCCGCCCATTCCGTTCGCGGACGAAAACCTGACCGGACGTCAGGACACGGCCACGGTGGCCGGAATCAGTCCTCCTCGGCGAGGGTCAGCTCGATGCCGCCGGTGAAGCCGGCCGCGGCGTTGTAGATGAACGCCGAGAGGGTGGAGAGCGCGGTCAGCAGGACCACGTCGACCACCGCGATCAGCGAGGTGAAGGTCATCACCTTGCCGAACCCGACGTAGTCCATCAGGTTGATGCCGCTGTTGGGCGCCTCGCCGGCGGTGACCTCCTTGAGGGTCTTGCCCAGCGAGTCGAAGACGCCGAGCGAGTCCAGCGTCATCCACAGCACGGCGGCCGCCACGATGATGACGATCCCGACCGCCACCGACAGCAGGAAGCTGACCTTCATCACCGACCACGGGTCGGCCTTGGTCACCCGCAGCCGGGCCTTGCGGGTCCGGCCCAGGCCCGGACCGGACGCGGCCGGGGCGGCGGCCGGACGGCGCGGCGCCCCGCCCGCGACGGGAGTCCCGCCGGGCGGGGTGTTGCCGCTCACCCGGGTGCCGCGGGCCGGCGTCGGCTGGCCCTTGGCGTACGTGGTGGGCTGGGAGAACCCGCCGGCGCCCGGCGCCGGGGTGCTCGGCGGCGGGGGCGTGCCCGGCTGACCGCCGTACGTCGCCCCGCCGCCCTGGCCCGCCGCGCCGACCGGGGGCATCAGCGAGGTGGACGCGGAGGGGTGCTCGGCCGGCGGCTGCGGTACCCCGTAGCCCCCGCCGCCCTGTGCTGCGCCCGGACGGCCGCCGGTGGCTCCTCCCGCAGCACCCGTGGCTCCACTCACTGGTCCTCCCGCACTTCCCACCAGGACGGCGGCACCGCCCTGCGTCGTGTTTCGTCATCCAGCGCCCGGCGGGATTGCCCGGAACTGGTCGGCGACCGGTACCGCCACGCCGTGGTCACGGACGAGACGGTACCGGCCGACGCGGTAGCGGTCAGGCCTGGGCTTCCTCGCCGCCCGCCGCCGTCTCCGTACCCTCGGCCACCTCGGTGGACTCGGCGCCTGCCACCTCGTCCTCCGCCGACTCCTCGTCCTCGGCCTCCGCGTTGCGGGCCATGCCCACGACCGCGTCGCGCTTCCCGAGGTTGATCAGTTGGACGCCCATGGTGTCACGTCCGGTTTCACGAACCTCGGAAACCCTCGTGCGGATCACCCCACCCGAGAGGGTGATCGCCATGATCTCGTCGGTGTCGTCGACCACCAGGGCGCCGACCAGCGAGCCCCGGCCCTCGACGATCTTCGCCGCCTTGGTGCCGTAGCCGCCGCGTCCCTGGACACGGTACTCGTCCACCGCGGTGCGCTTGGCGTAGCCGCCGTCGGTGGCGGTGAACACGTAGGTGCCCGGGCGGACCACGTTCATCGAGAGCAGCTCGTCGTCCTCGCGGAAGGCCATGCCCTTGACGCCGGAGGTGGCGCGGCCGGTGGGCCGCAGCGCGTCGTCGGTCGCGGTGAACCGGATCGACTGGGCCTTCTTGGAGACCAGCAGCAGGTCGTCCTCGGCGGAGACCAGCTCGGCGCCGATCAGCTCGTCGTCCCGGCCCTCCTCGTCCTGCCGCAGGTTGATCGCGATCAGGCCGCCGGAGCGCGGCGAGTCGTAGTCCTTGAGCGCGGACTTCTTCACCAGGCCGGCCCGGGTGGCGAGGACCAGGTACGGCTTGTCCTCGTAGGTGCGGATCGCCATCACCTGGGTGATGTGCTCCTCCGGCTGGAAGGCCAGCAGGTTGGCCACGTGCTGGCCGCGGGCGTCGCGCCCGGCGTCCGGCAGTTCGTAGCCCTTGGCGCGGTAGACCCGGCCCTTGTTGGTGAAGAACAGGATCCAGTTGTGCGTCGTCGTCACGAAGAAGTGGTCGACGATGTCGTCCTGCTTCAGCTGGGCGCCGCGGACGCCCTTGCCGCCGCGCTTCTGCGAGCGGTAGAGGTCGGAGCGGGTCCGCTTGACGTAGCCGCCACGGGTGATCGTGACGACGATGTCCTCCTCGGCGATGAGGTCCTCGATGGAGAGGTCGCCGTCGGAGGGGATGAGGGTGGAGCGCCGCTCGTCGCCGTACTTCTCGACGATCGCGGTGAGCTCCTCGGCGATGATCCCGCGCTGGCGCTCCGGGGAGACCAGGATCGCGTTGTACTCGTCGATCTTGCGCTGCAGCTCGTCGTGCTCGTCGGTGATCCGCTGGCGCTCCAGGGCGGCCAGGCGGCGCAGCTGCATCTCCAGGATCGCGTTGGCCTGGAGCTCGTCGATCGAGAGCAGGCCCATCAGGCCGGTGCGGGCGGCGTCGGCGCTCTCCGAGGCCCGGATCAGCGCGATGACCTCGTCGATCACGTCCAGCGCGCGGAGCAGCGCGCGCAGGATGTGCGCCCGCTCCTCGGCCTTGCGCAGCCGGAAGGTGGTCCGGCGGACGATGACCTCGACCTGGTGGTTGACCCAGTGCCGGATGAAGGCGTCCAGCGACAGGGTGCGCGGCACGCCGTCGACCAGGGCCAGCATGTTGGCGCCGAAGTTGGTCTGCAGGTCGGTGTGCTTGTAGAGGTTGTTCAGCACGACCTTGGCGACGGCGTCGCGCTTGAGCACGATGACCAGGCGCTGGCCGGTGCGCGAGGAGGACTCGTCGCGGACGTCGGCGATGCCGGCGATCTTGCCGTCCTTGACCAGGTCGGCGATCTTCAGCGCGAGGTTGTCCGGGTTGACCTGGTACGGCAGCTCGGTGATCACCAGGCACTGGCGGCCCTGGATCTCCTCGACCTCGACCACCGCGCGCATGGTGATCGAGCCGCGCCCGGTGCGGTACGCCTCCTCGATCCCGCGGCGGCCGACGATCAGGGCGCCGGTCGGGAAGTCCGGGCCCTTGATCCGCTCGATCAGGGCCTCCAGCAGCTCCTCGTTGGAGGCGTCCGGGTGCTCCAGCGCCCAGAGCGCGCCGGAGGCGACCTCGCGGAGGTTGTGCGGCGGGATGTTGGTGGCCATGCCGACCGCGATGCCGGTGGCACCGTTGATCAGCAGGTTGGGGATGCGCGACGGCAGGACGGTGGGCTCCTGCGAGCGGCCGTCGTAGTTGGGCGCGAAGTCGACGGTCTCCTCGTCGATGTCGCGCATCATCTCCATGGCCAGCGGCATCATCTTGCACTCGGTGTAGCGCATGGCCGCGGCCGGGTCGTTGCCCGGGGAGCCGAAGTTGCCGTTGCCGTCCACCAGCGGCATCCGCAGCGACCACGGCTGGGCCAGGCGGACCACGGTGTCGTAGATCGAGGTGTCACCGTGCGGGTGGTAGTTGCCCATGACGTCGCCGACGACGCGGGCGCACTTGTAGTAGCCCTTCTCGGGGCGGTACCCACCGTCGTACATCGCGTAGAGCACGCGGCGGTGCACCGGCTTGAGGCCGTCGCGCACCTCGGGCAGGGCGCGGCTCACGATCACGCTCATCGCGTAGTCGAGGTACGAGCGCTGCATCTCGGTCTCGAGCTCGATCGGCTCGACCCGCATGGTGACCGCGGCGGCGGCCTCGGGGTTCTCGGGCTGCTCGCCTTCGGGACGGTTGTCGTCGACCACTGGTGGTCAGTTTCCTTTCACGCGGACTGGTACGTGCGGGGCCTGCGGGCAGGCGTCGTCACACGTCCAGGAAGCGGACGTCCTTGGCGTTGCGCTGGATGAAGGAGCGGCGGGCCTCGACGTCCTCGCCCATCAGGACGGAGAACAGGTCGTCGGCGCGGGCGGCGTCCTCCAGGGTGACCTGGAGCAGCAGGCGGTGGGCCTGGTCCATGGTGGTGACCCGGAGCTCCTCGGCGTTCATCTCGCCGAGACCCTTGAACCGCTGGATCGCGTCGTCCTTCGGCAGCCGGCGCCCGGCGGCCACGCCGGCCGCGATCACGGCGTCGCGCTCGCGGTCGGAGTAGACGTACTCGAAGTCGTCCTTGCCCCACTTGATCTTGTACAGCGGCGGCATCGCCAGGTACACGTACCCGGCCTCGACCAGCGGCCGCATGAAGCGGAACAGCAGGGTGAGCAGCAGGGTGCGGATGTGCTGCCCGTCGACGTCGGCGTCCGCCATCAGGACGATCTTGTGATAGCGGAGCTTGGACTCGTCGTAGTCCTCCTGGATGCCGCAGCCGAAGGCCGAGATCAGCGCCTGGACCTCGGTGTTCTGCAGGACCTTGTCGATCCGGGCCTTCTCGACGTTCAGGATCTTGCCGCGGATCGGCAGGATGGCCTGGGTGCGCGGGTCGCGGCCCTGCTTGGCGGAGCCGCCGGCGGAGTCACCCTCGACGATGAAGATCTCGCACTCGGCCGGGTCCTTGGACTGGCAGTCGCTCAGCTTGCCCGGCAGCGAGGCGGATTCCAGCAGGCCCTTGCGGCGGGTCAGGTCGCGGGCCTTGCGGGCGGCGACGCGCGCGGTGGCGGCCTGGATGGACTTGCGGATGATGTCCGCGGCCTCGTTGGGGTTGCGGTCCAGCCAGTCGTTCAGGTGCTCGTGGACCACCTTCTGGACGAAGGTCTTCGCCTCGGTGTTGCCCAGCTTGTCCTTGGTCTGGCCCTCGAACTGGGGCTCGCCGAGCTTGACCGAGATGATCGCGGTCAGGCCCTCGCGGATGTCCTCGCCGGAGAGGTTGTCGTCCTTCTCGCGGAGCAGCTTCTTGTCCCGCGCGTAGCGGTTGACCAGGCCGGTCAGCGCGGCGCGGAAGCCCTCCTCGTGGGTACCGCCGCCGTGGGTGTGGATGGTGTTGGCGAAGCTGTAGACGCCCTCGGTGTAGGAGGAGTTCCACTGCATCGCGATCTCCACCGAGATCGTCTTGTCCTTGTCCTCCGCCTCGAAGTCGATCACCGAGGGGTGGATCACCTCGCCCTTGCGGGAGTTGAGGTGGGTGACGAAGTCCGCGATGCCGCCGTCGTACTTGTAGGTGACGGAGAGCGGCTTGCCCTCCTCGTCCACGTGCTCGGGGCGCTCGTCGGTCAGCGAGATGGTCAGGCCCTTGTTGAGGAACGCCATCTCCTGGAAGCGCCGGGAGAGCGTCTCGAAGGAGTAGACCGTGGTCTCGAAGATGTCCGGGTCGGCCCAGAAGGTGACGGTGGTGCCGGTGCGGTCGGTGGACTCGCCCTTGACCAGGGGCGCGGTCGGCGCGCCCATCTTGTAGTCCTGCGTCCAGCGGTGGCCGTCCTTGTGGATCTCCACCGACAGCCGGGTGGACAGCGCGTTCACCACGGAGACGCCGACGCCGTGCAGACCGCCGGAGACCGCGTAGCCGCCGCCGCCGAACTTGCCGCCCGCGTGCAGCACGGTGAGCACGACCTCGACGGCGGGCTTGTCCTGGCCGGGGACGATGTCCACCGGGATGCCACGGCCGTTGTCGACCACCCGGACCGCGCCGTCGGCGAGGATGGTGACGTCGATGGTGTCGGCGTACCCGGCCATCGCCTCGTCGACGGAGTTGTCCACGACCTCCTGCACCAGGTGGTGCAGGCCGCGCTCACCGGTCGAGCCGATGTACATGCCGGGACGCTTGCGGACGGCGTCGAGGCCTTCCAGCACCTGGATGTTGCTACCGGTGTAGGAGGCCTGGTCGGTCTGGTCTGGGGTCTGGCTGGGGTTGCCGGAATCGGCCACGAAGCGCCCTCTCTGGCACAGCACGGGCCGCATCCCCGCCCCGTGTGGGCGGGCGTGCGACCACGGCGTTTCGACTCGGTTGCCACTAGCAACAGTGTTTGGCTTCCAGTCTACCGGTACGACTGACAGAGATGGGCGTTTGGCAGCCTCTGAGGGCAGATACGCCGCCCTGAATCCCCTCTGCACATGTCCCGATACTCGACCCGGGGGCTCAGAGCGCCTGGAAGGGCCGTCAGGGGTTCCGGAGGATCCCGGTCCGCTCCCCGTCCGACCGACCACGGTCAGCCCCAGGTGTCGCCCGGCCCCTTGCTCCCGGGCGCGCGCAGCCGGCCGTAACCGCGGGCCGGTGCGGCCGGGCCCAGCACCTTGATCGTCTTCACCGTGCCGTGGCCCAGCTCGTGGTTCAGACGGGCCACCAACTGGCGGGCCAGCCAGCGCAGTTGAGTCGCCCAGGCGGTGGAGTCGCACTGCACGGTGAGCACCGCGGCCGCGTCGTCGTAGGAGGTCGGCGAGCAGTGCGCGGCGATGTCCGGGCCGACGATCTGCGGCCAACGGCCCATCACCCCGCCGACCGCCGCCGAGGACTCCCAGCCCCGTTCGGTCAGCAGCCGGTTCAGCGCGGCCCCCAGCGGCACCGGGTCACGGCCGTCCGAGCGGGCGCCGCTGCGCAGCCCGTGCCGCTTCGCCTCGCGCTTCTCCCGGACCTGCTCGCCGCGCTGGCGGGCCTGCGCCCGGGCCGCCCGCAGCGCCGAGCGGGCCAGGTCGGCACCGGTCGGCGCGGCGCCGCCCGGCTGCGCGGGGTCCTCGGCCGGCTCGCTCACGGCGGTCTCCTATCCCCAGGCTGTGGACAACGGTGAGCCGTCCAGCGTACGGGAGCCGGCGGACGGCGGGCGCGCCGTGCACGGGCTGTGCACGGACGGGAAGTGTGGGGGAGTCGCGGAGGGACGCGGTCGGCCGTCAACCGGCCGTCGGCCGGGCCGGTCACGCGCCGGTCGGGCGCCGCGCCGGTCGGGCGTGGGTCAGGCGCCGCGGTCGGGCGTGGATCAGGCGCCGCGGTCGGGCGTGGATCAGGCGTCGACCCGGCGCACCGCGCCGTCGGCCACCGCGTAGCGGGCCCCGGCCAGCGCCTTCGGCACGTCCTCGGCGACCGCCGCGGTGACCAGCACCTGCTCGCCGCCCGCGACCAGCTCGGCCAGCCGGTCCCGGCGGCTGGCGTCCAGCTCGGCGAAGACGTCGTCCAGGATCAGCACCGGCTCGCCGCCGTCGGCCCGCAGCAGCTCGTACGAGGCCAGCCTCAGCGCCAGCGCGTACGACCAGGACTCGCCGTGGCTGGCGTAGCCCTTGGCGGGCAGCGGGCCGAGCTTGAGCACCAGCTCGTCGCGGTGCGGGCCGACCAGGGTGACCCCGCGCTCGATCTCCTGCTTGCGCACCGCCTGCAGCGCCTGGAGCAGCTGTTCCTCGGCCTGCTCCCGGCTGGCCGGCAGCTCGCCCTCGAAGGAGCTGCGGTACTCCAGGGCGGTCTCGCCGCCACCGGGCGCGAGCTGCCCGTACGCGGCCGCCACCAGCGGCTGCAGGGCGGTCACCAGCTGGATCCGGAAGGCGGTCAGCTCGGCCCCGGCCCGGGCCAGATGGCCGTCCCAGACCTCCAGGGTGGAGAGGTCGGCGCCCTTGCCGCCGCCGGCCCGGCGGGCCATCGCGGCGGTCTTGAGCAGGGCGTTGCGCTGCTTCAGCACCCGCTCGTAGTCCTGCCGGACCCCGGCCAGCCGGGGGGCCCGGGCGGTCAGCAGCTCGTCCAGGAACCGCCGCCGCTCGCCGGGGTCGCCCTTGACCAGGGCGAGGTCCTCGGGGGCGAACAGCACGGTGCGCAGCAGGCCCAGCACGTCGCGCGGGCGGACGTTGTCGGAGCGGTTGATCCGGGCGCGGTTGGCCTTGCCCGGGGTGATCTCCAGCTCGACCAGGGTGGAGCGGGTGCCGGACGCCACCGAGGCGCGGATCACCGCCCGCTCGGCGCCCAGCCGGATCAGCGGCGCGTCGGTGGCCACCCGGTGGCTGCCCAGGGTGGCGACGTACCCGATCGCCTCGACCAGGTTGGTCTTGCCCTGGCCGTTCGGTCCGACGAAGGCGGTCACGCCCGGGTCGAGGGGCAGCTCGACCCGGGCGTAGGACCGGAAGTCGGCGAGCGACAGGTGCGCGACGTGCATGGCTGTGGACTGCGCTCGCCTTCTGTGACCGTGCCGGCCGGGGCGGACCCCGGCCGGTGACTGACTTACTTCGACTCGACCGCGTGGCCGCCGAACTGGTTGCGCAGCGCGGCGATCATCTTCATCTGCGGCGAGTCCTCCTGGCGGGAGGCGAAGCGGGCGAACAGCGAGGCGGTGATCGCCGGCAGCGGCACGGCGTGGTCGATCGCGGCCTCGACGGTCCACCGGCCCTCGCCGGAGTCGGCGGCCCAGCCCTTGAGCTTGGCCAGGTGCTCGTCGTCGTCGAGCGCGCGGACGGCCAGGTCGAGCAGCCAGGAGCGGATCACGGTGCCCTCCTGCCAGCTGCGGAAGACCTCGCGGACGTCGGTGACCTCGGGCGCGGCCTCCAGCAGCTCCCAGCCCTCGGCGAAGGCCTGCATCATCGCGTACTCGATGCCGTTGTGGACCATCTTGGCGAAGTGGCCGGCGCCGACCGCGCCCGCGTGCACCGAGCCGAAGTCGCCCTCGGGCTTGAGCGCGTCGAAGACCGGCTGGACCTTGGCGACGTGCTCGGCGGCGCCGCCGTACATCAGCGCGTAGCCGTTCTCCAGGCCCCAGACGCCGCCGGAGACGCCGCAGTCGACGAAGCCGATGCCCTTGGCGGCCAGCGCCTCGGCGTGCTTGACGTCGTCGGTCCAGCGGGAGTTGCCGCCGTCGACCACCACGTCGCCGGGGGAGAGCAGCTCGGCGAGCTCGTCCACGGTCGCCTGGGTGGCGGCGCCGGCCGGAACCATGACCCAGACCACGCGCGGGCCCTGCAGCTTGGTGACGAGCTCCTGCAGGCTCTCGACGTCGGAGATGTCAGGGTTGCGGTCGTAGCCGATGACGGTGTGGCCGGCGCGGCGGATCCGCTCGCGCATGTTGCCGCCCATCTTGCCGAGACCGATGAGGCCGAGCTCCATGACCAAGTCCTTACCTGTGGTGACGTGCCTGCCGGCGGCGCCGTTGCCGCGCTGTCCTGAGCCTACGCCGTGCAGCGCGACGGCCTCCCCACGGTCGGGCCGACCGGGGGAGGCCGTCCACAGGCCGTGTGCACAGCCTGTGGGTAACAGCGTGCGGGATCAGCCGGAGAGGCGGACCGGCATGATCAGGTACTGGTAGGCCTCGTCCGCCTCGGTGTCGACCGCGGCCTTGCCGCTGAGCAGGGCCGGCTTGGTCGGCGTGGTGAAGCTCAGCTGGGCGTACGCGGAGTCGATGGCCTTGAGGCCCTCCTCCAGGTAGCCGGGGTTGAAGGCGATCGAGATGTCGTCGCCCTCGAGGTCGGCGTCGATCCGCTCGGTGGCCTGGGCGTCGTCGCCCGAGCCGGCCTCCAGCGTCAGCACGCCCTGCTCGAAGTTGAGCCGGACCGGGGTGTTGCGCTCGGCCACCAGCGAGACGCGCTTGAGCGCCTCCAGGAAGGGCTGGGTCTGGATCGCCGCGACCGCGCTGAACTCGGTCGGGAACAGGCTGCGGAACTTGGGGAACTCGCCCTCCAGCAGCCGGGTGGTGGTCCGGCGGCCGGCGCCCTCGAAACCGATCAGGCCCTCGCCCGCACCGCCCGAGGAGAGCGCGATCGAGACGTTGTCGCCGCTGCCCAGGGACTTGGCGATGTCCTGCAGGGTCTTGGCGGGCACCAGGGCGACCGCGGAGATGTCCGGCTGCTCGGGCTTCCACAGCAGCTCGCGGACGGCGAAGCGGTAGCGGTCGGTGGCGGCCAGGGTGATCCGGTCGCCCTCGATCTCGACCCGGACACCGGTCAGCACCGGCAGGGTGTCGTCGCGGCCGGCGGCCACCGCGGCCTGGCTGACCGCCGAGGCGAAGACGTCGCCCGGGACGGTGCCGGTGGCGGTCGGCATCTGGGGCAGGGCCGGGTACTCGTCCACCGGGAGGGTGGGGAGGGTGAACCGGGAGCTGCCGCAGACCACGCTGACCCGCTGGCCGTCGGTGGAGATCTCCACAGGCCTGTTGGGGAGGTTCCGCGAGATGTCGTTCAGCAGCCGGCCGGAGACCAGCACGGTGCCGGCCTCCTCGATGTCGGCCTCCAGCTCGACCCGGGCCGAGACCTCGTAGTCGAAGCCGGACAGCGCCAGGCTGCCGTCCTGTGCCGTCAGCAGCAGGCCGGCCAGCACCGGCACCGGCGGCCGTGCCGGGAGGCTGCGGGCAGCCCAGGCCACCGCCTCCGCGAGGACGTCACGCTCCACCCGGAACTTCACCGGTAACCGCCTCCTGGATCGAGCGCTCCCGCTCGCACGTCTGGTTCTTCTGATCTTGGTGTTCGGTGCGGCTGGCCGCCGAGCTCTGCCACTCCGCATCCAGTCGCCGAGGACAGTCTGACGTACTCCACCGACAGACGGGGCAGACGGGCGGAAGCGAGCCGAACAGATGTCGGGGTCCGGTTGTCCACAGATTCGGGACCCACCCGCTTTTGAGCAAGTCGATCGGTCTATAGGTGTAGCAGTAGTAGTAGGGGCTGTGGAAACCGTGGATAACCCCGTTTGCGCAGGTCAGGCCGCGTTTTTTGTCCACAGGACGTGTGGACGGGGGCTGTGGACGGACAGGGCCCGCTGTGGACAGCGGAGCGTTACCCACAGGGCACGGTGGGTATCCACAGGTTATCCCCAGAGCCGTCCCCAGATCCGGGCCCGGTTATCCACGGGAGCCGGTCAACATCACGTGACGCCTTTCACACCAGGGCGTGAACGCCGCCCCACGGTTGTCGAACTGTGGATGCCGCTGTGGACAACCTGGGGATAACCCGGACGGCCCTGGGGACAACCGGTGGACAACCCGAACGGCCCCCTGACGCCCCGCCAATTGTCCACACCCTGTGGATAACCGTTGTGCACAAGTCCACAGGCACCTGACCTGCGCGGAAGAGCGTAGCGGTGAGCGGCCTGTGGAGGAATTCTGGATAACTCGGAGCTCCCCGGCCTGTGGACGGCGGAGAAGGGGCCCCGGCTGTGGATGACGGGCCCGCGCGCCCGGCGGGTTCGAATCCGCGGTCAGATGTTCGACGCGGACCGCGGACTGGCGCGACGTCCGTCCACAACGGCCCTGCCGGATCCCTGCCCAGGGAACCGGCGGCGCACACCTGTGGATGTGCCGAAAGGGCGTCAGGATCGCTCCTGACGCCCTTCCCGGGGTGCGGACGGCCGTGGGCCCGGACGGGCCCGGCGGGCCTAGCTCTTGATGCGGTTGGTCAGTTCGGTGACCTGGTTGTAGATCGAGCGCCGCTCGGCCATCAGCGACCGGATCTTCCGGTCGGCGTGCATCACCGTGGTGTGGTCGCGGCCGCCGAACTGGGCGCCGATCTTCGGCAGCGAGAGGTCGGTGAGCTCCCGGCAGAGGTACATGGCGATCTGGCGGGCCGTCACCAGCACCCGGCTGCGCGAGGATCCGCAGAGGTCGTCCACACCCAGCCCGAAGTACGCGGCGGTCTGCTGCATGATGACCTGCGCGGTGATCTCCGGCCCGGCGTCCTCGTCCCCGCCCGGGATCAGGTCCTTGAGGACGATGCCGGCCAGCTCCAGGTCCACCGGCGCCCGGTTGAGGTTGGCGAAGGCGGTGACCCGGATCAGGGCGCCCTCCAACTCCCGGATGTTGCGGGTGATCCGGGAGGCGATGAACTCCAACACGTCCGCGGGGGCGTTCAGTTGCTCCTGGATCGCCTTCTTGCGCAGGATCGCGATCCGGGTCTCCAGCTCCGGCGGGGTGACGTCGGTGATCAGCCCCCACTCGAAGCGGTTGCGGAGCCGGTCCTCCAGCGTGGTCAGCAGCTTGGGCGGCCGGTCGGACGACAGGACGATCTGCTTGTTGGCGTTGTGCAGGGTGTTGAAGGTGTGGAAGAACTCCTCCTGCGTGGACTCCTTGCTCGCGAGGAACTGCACGTCGTCCACGAGCAGGATGTCCATGTCCCGGTAGCGCTTGCGGAACGCGTCCGCCTTGCCGTCCCGGATCGAGTTGATGAACTCGTTGGTGAACTCCTCGGAGGACACGTAGCGCACCCGGGTGCCCGGGAAGAGGCTGCGCGAGTAGTGGCCGATGGCGTGCAGCAGGTGGGTCTTGCCCAGCCCGGACTCGCCGTAGATGAAGAGCGGGTTGTACGCCTTGGCCGGGGCCTCGGCGACCGCCACCGCCGCCGCGTGCGCGAAGCGGTTGCTCGCACCGATGACGAAGGTGTCGAAGAGGTACTTGGGGTTCAGCCGGGCGGCCGGCTCGTCCTTGCGCGAGCCGCCGGCCGGGGGGGCGCCGGGCGGAGCGGGGACGCCGGGTACGGCCGGGCGGTCGGTGGCGCGCTCGGCGGGCGCCTTCTCCGCGGCGCGGCCGGCCGGGCGGGCCGCGGGGGAGCGGCGGCCGGTGCCGGTGCGGGGGTGCTCGCCCGGGCCGGGGCCGTAGGCGCCGCCGAACAGGTCGCCCTGGGTGGTCGCCGGCGGACCGGGGACCGGCCGGGGGGCCGGGCGCGGCGGCTGCTCGGGCTCCGGGTAGCCGGCGGACGGCTCCGGGTAGCCCTGGTGGTCCTCCCAGGACGGGGGCTGGGCCGGCCCGCCGTAGGGCGCCGGGTGGCCACCGCCGTAGGGCGGTCGCTCCTCGTACCCGCCGGTGCCGTACTGGTCGCGCTCGTACGCGGCCTCGTAGGGCGGCTCGTACGCCTGGTGGTTCGGGTGGCCCTGGCCCTGGTGGCCCGGGTGCGGCTGGCGGCCGTAGTCGCCGCCGCCCTCGGCGCGCGTCCACGGCTCGGCGGCGGGCGGCTCGGCCGGGGCCGGCGCGGGGGCGGTGGGGACGGCGTTGGCGTCGACCATCACGGCGATCCGGACCGGACGGCTGAGCTCGCGGCTGAGCGCCTCGGTCAGTTGGGGCAGCAGCCGGCCCTCCAGCACCTGCTTGGCCCGCTCGTTCGGGGTCGCCAGCAGGGCGGTGTCGTGCATCATCCACATCGGCTGGGTGCGCTGCACCCACTGCTTGTCCATCTCCCCGACGTCCGGGTCGCTGACCAGCCGCTCGACGACCCTCGCCCAGACCGGGACGAGGTCGCTGTTGACATCAGCCACTGGTGCACGCTTTCTCGGTTCCCCGCGGCTCCAGCAGGGGGTGGTGGATCAAGAGACTGTGGATCGGTGGTCCGGGACGCAGAACAAACCAGACAAGTCCTGCAACGGTAGTCAGCGAACAGAGCCGGATCAAGTCGTTGTCCACAGGCTGTGGGCGACGGGCCCGGCGGGCGGGTGCGCGGGCCGGTGCGCCCCGCCCGGCGTGAACGGCTGGTTTGACCCTCGCGGCCCGTCCCGCGTACCGTAACCAGGTCGAGTTGTCGATGGCCGCTGCCGCATGTCCGCGGGTCCACCCGCTCCATAAGGCGCGCAGCACGGGCGCCGTGGATTGCCTCAACCCCAGCCGAACTGGGGTGATGGGCCGGATTTCCGTATCAGGGGAGATCACGCGGACGCACGGTGACGGCCAAGCGACACCCCGTCATCCTACGATTCACCTCAGGAGCCCCCGAGTGAGCAAGCGCACCTTCCAGCCGAACAACCGTCGTCGCGCGAAGACCCACGGCTTCCGGCTGCGTATGCGTACCCGCGCCGGCCGCGCCATCCTGGCCGCCCGCCGTGGCAAGGGCCGCGCCAGCCTGTCCGCCTGATCCGCGCCAGAGTCTGTTGTGCTGCCCTCCGAGAATCGGCTGCGGCGGCGCCAGGACTTCGCGACCGCGGTGAAACGCGGTCGCCGGGCCGGCCGGCCCCTACTGGTCGTCCATCTCAGCAGAGACGGTGACCCGAAGGGGCAGGCCGACCGGACCAGCGACTCCCGCCCGCACGTCGCCGAGGGGACTCCTTCGGCGCGTGCGGGTTTCGTCGTGAGCAAGGCCGTCGGCCCTGCGGTCGTCCGCAACCTGGTCAAGCGCCGGCTCCGCCACCTCGTCCGTGATCGTCTGTCCAGGCTGCCCGCCGGTAGCCTGATAGTGGTGCGTGCGCTGCCCCAGGCCGCGTCCGCCTCGTACCAGGACCTCGAACGCGACCTGGACGCGGCGCTCAAGCGGCTGCTGAAGGCGGAGCCCGCCGTGACGGCGCCGACGGGAGCAGGGCGATGAAGTACCTGCTGATGGGTCTGATCAGGGTGTACCAGTGGACCATCAGCCCACTGCTCGGTCCGGTGTGCCGTTACTACCCCTCCTGCTCGCACTACGGCTTCGAGGCCGTGAAGGTGCACGGGGCGGTCAAGGGCGGTGGCCTGACCGTGTGGCGCATCCTGCGCTGCAATCCGTGGACGCCCGGCGGGGTCGATCACGTCCCGCCGCGCAAGCACCCGGTGTGGCACCGCCGACTGCGTGACCTGCTGAGCAGCCGGTCCGCCGCCGGGCAGCCGGTGACCACGCCCCCCGCCGGTCCGGACCCCGAGGGCCCGGCGACCATTGGTCCCGTGGGGCCGATCTCAATGTCCAAGGAGCCTGACCGGTGACCTTCTCCTTCCTGAATCCCCTGTACACAGCGGTGTCCTGGATCATCGTCCAGTTCCACTCGCTGTACAGCCACGTCTTCGACCCGAACGGTGGCTGGGCCTGGGGTCTGGCCATCGCCTCCATGGTGGTCGTGATCCGGATCTGCCTGATCCCGCTCTTCGTGAAGCAGATCAAGGCGACCCGGGCCATGCAGGCGATCCAGCCGAAGATGAAGGCCATCCAGGAGCGCTACAAGAACGACAAGCAGCGCCAGTCCGAAGAGATGATGAAGCTGTACAAGGAGGCGGGTACCAACCCGTTCTCCAGCTGCCTTCCCATCCTCGTGCAGGCGCCGTTCTTCACCGCCCTCTACGGCGTGCTGGCCAAGGTCGCCAAGGGCCAGCCCATCGGCGTCATCGACGGCGCCACGCTGGACAGCGCGCAGCAGGCCCACATCTTCGGCGCCCCGCTCTCGGCGACCTTCGTGGGCAGCTCCGAGATCAGCGTCAAGATCGTCGTCGCCGTGATGATCATCCTGATGTCGCTGTCGCAGTTCATCACGCAGCGCCAGCTGATGACCAAGAACGTGGACCTCACGGTCAAGACGCCGTTCATGCAGCAGCAGAAGATGCTGATGTACGTCTTCCCGATCATGTTCGCCGTGATGGGCATCAACTTCCCCGTCGGTGTGCTGGTCTACTGGCTGACCACCAACGTCTGGTCGATGGGCCAGCAGCTGATCGTCATCCGCAACAACCCGACTCCGGGCAGCAAGGCCTGGGACGAGCGCCAGGAGCGCCTCAAGAAGGCGGGCCGGCTCAACCCGGACGGCACGGTGATCAAGGGCGCGCTGTGGGGCATCCTGCCCCCGAAGAAGGCGGCCACCACGTCCGCGGCGGCCGTGGTCGAGGACGCGGTGCAGGTGCGCCGCCAGCAGCCGCGCAAGCAGACCAAGGCCCAGCGCCAGCACGCCGGCGGCAGCCAGACGGCCAGCCTGACCAAGGACGACGCGGCCCCGGCCGGGGAGAGCGCGAAGACCGAGGCCGTCCCGGCCGAGTCCGGCAGCGCCAAGCCGGCCGCGAGCCGGCCCGGCGGTGCGAAGTCGGGCCCGGCCCGGCAGGGCGGCAGGCAGCAGCCGCGGCGCGGTGGACAGGGCGGCCATCGGCCGAAGAAGAAGTCCTGACCGACCGGCCCCCGCCCAGCGGCCCCCCGAACCTCGTTCCCGGCCCACCACCCGGGCCCATCCCCGAAGGAGTCCATCAGTGACGGAAGGCACCACCTCCGCCGTCGAGGTCGAGGCCGCTGCCAGCGCCGACGAGAGCCTCATCGCCCGTCTGGAGCAGGAGGGCGACATCGCGGCGGACTACCTGGAGGGTCTGCTCGACATCGCCGACCTCGACGGTGACATCGACATGGACGTGGAGGGCGACCGCGCCCTGGTGTCCATCGTCAGCGACGGCAACGACCGCGCGCTGCAGCGCCTGGTCGGCCAGGACGGCGAGGTGCTGGAGGCCCTGCAGGAGCTGACCCGGTTGGCTGTCCACCGGGAGACCGGCGAGCGCAGCCGCCTCATGCTGGACATTGCCGGCTTCCGGGCCCGCAAGCGCTCCGAGCTGGCCGCACTCGGCGCCAAGGCCGCCGAGCAGGCGAAGAGCACCGGGGAGCAGGTCAAGCTGCGGCCGATGACGCCGTTCGAGCGGAAGGTCGTCCACGACGCGGTGGCCGCGGCCGGCCTGCGCAGCGAGTCGGAGGGCGAGGAGCCCCAGCGGTGCGTGGTCGTGCTGCCGGCCTGAGCCAGCAGAAGTCGATGCCCGGTCGCTCCGGCGGCCGGTGAGCCACAGAGGACTCGACCCCGTCCGCCTCGTGCGGGCGGGGTCGTCGTCCCTTCGCAGGGCGTTGCGGCCCGGCGAGAGATGTTCCACGTGAAACGGTGCGGAGAAGCGGGTCGGTGGATCCGGGGAGCGGAGAGGTCGAGATGGACACGGAGAGCGCGGCTGCCGGCGGGCCGGTGGCGGGTGCCGGCGGTTCGGCCGCTGAAGGCGCGGCCGGTGCGGCCGGTGCGGCCGCCGAGGGGCTGGCCGAAGCCCCGGCCGTGGCCCGGGAGGTCTTCGGCGACCGCTTCGACGCCGCGGTCCGCTACACCGAGCTGCTGGCCACCGCGGGCGTCCAGCGCGGGCTGATCGGCCCCCGCGAGGTGCCCCGGCTCTGGGACCGCCACGTGCTGAACTGCGCGGTGCTGGCCGAGCTGCTGCCGCCCGGCTCCACGCTGTGCGACGTCGGCTCCGGAGCCGGCCTGCCCGGCATCCCGGTCGCGCTGGCCCGCCCGGACGTCTCGGTGACGCTGCTGGAGCCGCTGCTGCGCCGGACCACCTTCCTGGAGGAGGTCGTCCGCGAGCTCGGGCTGGAGAACGTCACGGTGCTGCGCGGCCGGGCCGAGGAGATGGTCGGCAAGCTCGCGGTGGACGTGGTGACGGCGCGCGCGGTGGCCCCGCTGGACCGGCTGGCGGGCTGGGGCCTGCCGCTGCTCCGCCCGCACGGCCAGATGCTGGCGCTCAAGGGGGACAGCGCCGAGCAGGAGCTGGCGGAGTCGCGGGCGGGGCTGGCGAAGCTGGGCGCCGTCGAGTGGACGGTGATCTCGGTCGGCGAGGGCACCCTGGAGACCTCGACCCGGGTGGTCCAGGTCAAGGCGGGGGAGAGCCCCGGCGGGGTGAAGGCGGCCACCCGGCGGGCCAAGGCGGCCCGGGCCGGTCGCAACGCCGGTGCCGGTGCCGGCGCCGTGCGCGGCGGCGAGCGCGGGCGGGGCGGGCGGCGGCGCGGCCGCTGATCCACCGGTGACGCTCGCCACGGGCGGGTGGTGCTCCGAATCCGGAGGGCCACCCGCCCGTGGCGTTTTCCGGTGACGGGCGGGCGGACGGCAGGGCGACCCGGATTCACCGGAGTGTCGCACCGTCAGATTTCCGACATAGCGGGCATGGTGTTTCACGTGAAACGTCGCTCCCTCCTCTCGGACAGTTTGGATCTTCGGCTCCGCCGTGGGCTGGGTCTCTTCCGGGCGGCGACTGTTGCCGCTCCGGTTCCACGTGAAACACTGACCCCCATGCAGGACTCGGAGACCATCGACCAGATCGATGACACGCCCATCGCGCGTGCTGCCCAGGCTGCGGTCCAGGCGATCGGCCGAGCGGGAGAAGGGCTGCCCCGGCCCGCCGCCACCCGGGTGATCGTGGTCGCCAACCAGAAGGGCGGGGTGGGCAAGACCACCACCACCGTCAACCTGGCCGCCTCGCTCGCCATGCACGGACTGCGCGTCCTGGTGGTCGACCTCGACCCGCAGGGCAACGCCTCCACCGCGCTCGGCATCGATCACCACGCCGAGGTGCCGTCGATCTACGACGTCCTGGTGGAGGGCAAGCCGCTCGCCGACGTGGTGCAGCCGGTGGTGGAGGTCGAGGGACTGTTCTGCGTCCCCGCCACCATCGACCTGGCCGGCGCGGAGATCGAGCTCGTCTCGCTGGTCGCCCGGGAGAGCCGGCTCCAGCGCGCCATCGCCGCGTACGAGCAGCCGCTGGACTACATCCTGATCGACTGCCCGCCCTCGCTGGGCCTGCTCACCGTCAACGCCCTGGTCGCCGGCCAGGAGGTGCTGATCCCGATCCAGTGCGAGTACTACGCGCTGGAGGGCCTCGGCCAGCTGCTGCGCAACGTCGAGCTGGTCCGGGCGCACCTCAACCCCGCGCTGCACGTCTCGACCATCCTGCTCACCATGTACGACGCCCGCACCCGGCTGGCCGCCCAGGTCGCCGAGGAGGTCCGGACGCACTTCCAGCAGGAGGTGCTGAGCACCGCGATCCCGCGCTCGGTCCGGATCTCGGAGGCGCCCAGCTACGGGCAGACCGTGCTCACCTACGACCCGGGCTCGACCGGCGCGCTCTCCTACCTGGAGGCCGCCCGGGAGCTGGCGATGCGGGCGGTGTCCGCCGGGCCCAACGGCTCGTTGGTGGGGCAGCAGCGGGACAGCAGCGGTACGGGGCAGGTCGCCCCGGTGGCACAGCACGGTACGACGGAGGGCAATCGGTGAGTGGTCGCAGGGGTCTCGGACGAGGGCTCGGGGCGCTGATCCCGGCCGCCACGCCGGCGGCCGGCGGGGCAGCGGCGCAGCCCGCGGCGGCCTCGCCCGCACCGGCCCCGGTGATGGCGACCGGGACGGTCTCGCCGGCCGCGGTGCCGGTGATGCCGACCGGCCGCGGCACGGTGGCGGCCAAGGCGGCCGCGGAGAGCCTGCGCGAGCAGGCCGACCGGTCGCGGTCCGGGGCGGCCGGGCCGGAGCTGGCCGAGGTGGCCGGCGCGCGGTTCGCCGAGCTGCCGCTGGACGCGATCACGCCCAACCCGCGCCAGCCGCGCGAGGTGTTCGACGAGGACAAGCTGGCCGAGCTGGTCGCCTCCATCAAGGAGGTCGGCCTGCTCCAGCCGGTCGTGGTGCGCCAGGTCGGGTCGGAGCGCTTCGAGCTCATCATGGGCGAGCGCCG
The DNA here is from genome assembly GCF_042677465.1 of Kitasatospora sp. NPDC127111. Lineage (NCBI taxonomy): Bacteria > Bacillati > Actinomycetota > Actinomycetes > Kitasatosporales > Streptomycetaceae > Kitasatospora > Kitasatospora sp. NPDC127111. The sequence goes on along the minus strand of NZ_JBHXTG010000017.1, from coordinate 62,026 downwards.
CTGGCGGGCCTCCCGCGAGGCAGGGCTGGAGCAGATCCCGGCGATCGTCCGGGCCACCGAGGACGACAAGCTGCTGCTGGACGCCCTCCTGGAGAACCTGCACCGGGCGGAGCTGAACCCGCTGGAGGAGGCCGCCGCCTACGACCAGCTGCTGCGGGACTTCTCCTGCACGCACGACGAGCTGGCGGACCGGATCGGCCGCTCGCGCCCGCACGTGACCAACACCCTGCGGCTGCTGAAGCTCGCGCCGACGGTCCAGCGCCGGGTGGCCGCCGGGACGCTGACCGCCGGCCACGCCAAGGCGCTGGTGGTCGTCCCGGACGCGGAGCGCCAGGAGGAGCTGGCGAAGCGGATCATCGCGGAGGGTCTCTCGGTGCGCACCACCGAGGAGATCGTCCGGCTGATGGGTGCCGAGCAGAAGGCGAAGCGCCCGGCGCCGAAGGCGGGCAAGCTGCTCTCCCCGGCTTTCAACGACCTGGCGAACCGGCTCTCGGACCGTTTCGAGACCCGGGTCAAGGTGGAGGTCTCGCAGCGCGGCGGCAAGCTGGGCAAGGGCAAGGTCGTGCTGGAGTTCGGCTCGGTGGAGGACCTCAACCGGATCCTGGACAGCCTTGCTCCGGGCGAGGACGGGCTGCGGCTCTCGCAGGGCTGATCAGGCCGATGTGACCCGACGGGTGCATGTCTCACGTGACCGCTGTTTCACGTGGAACATGCACCCGTCGTCGTTCTGGGGGAATGCTCGCTGTGGAGAGGACGAGGAGGTGCGGGGCATGGGACGGCGGATCGCTCCGCTGACGCTGGACAACCTCGCGGATCTGCCGACGACCTGCCGCTCCTGCGTGTTCTGGGAGCTGGACCCGGTCAGCGGGCGGGCGGCGGTCGAGTCCGGGAAGCCGGAATCGGAGAAGGAGGGGTGGATCTCGGCGGTGCTGCTGGAGTGGGGCTCCTGCGGCCGGATCGTCTACGTGGACGACAACCCGGCCGGGTTCGTGCTGTACGCGCCGCCCGCCTACGTCCCGCGGTCGCAGTCCTTCCCGACCAGTCCGGTCTCCCCGGATGCCGTTCAGCTGATGATCAGCCGCGTGCTGCCCGGCTACCAGCGGCAGGGGCTGGGCCGGGTCCTGGTGCAGACGGTTGCCAAGGACCTGGTGGGGCGCGGGGTGAAGGCGATCGAGGCGTTCGGCGCGGTCGGCCGGCAGCCGAGCTGCGTCCTGCCCGCCGACCACCTGTTGGCGGTGGGCTTCAAGACGGTCCGGCCGCACCCCCGCTACCCGCGGTTGCGCCTGGAGGCCCGGACCACGCTCTCCTGGCGCGGCGACGTGGAGGGGGCGCTGGAGCGGCTGCTCGGCGGGGCGCGCAAGGAGCCGGCGCTGCGGCCGTTCTGAGCCCGCTGATCGCCTGCGGGGCGACGAGGGCGGGGAGGACGCGGGCCGGGGAGGCCGAGGGCTGGGGAGCGAGGGCTGGGGAGGACGCGGGCCGGGGACGACGAGGGCGGGGCTCCCGGTGGGGAGCCCCGCCCTCGTGGCGTCGCGGTCGGGCCGGACCTAGATGAACTCGGCCAGCTCGCGCAGCAGCGCGGCCTTCGGACGGGCACCGGTGATCGACTTCACCGGCTCGCCACCCTTGTAGACGATCAGGGTCGGGATGGAGATCACGTTGTACGCCGCAGCGGTCTGCTGGTTGGCGTCGACGTCGAGCTTGGCGACGGTCAGCTTGTCGGCGTGCTCGGCCGCGATCTCGTCGAGGATCGGGGCGACCTGGCGGCACGGGCCGCACCAGGTGGCCCAGAAGTCGACCAGAACGGGCTTGTCGCTCTCCAGGACATCGGCCTTGAACGTCGCGTCGGTGACGGTGGTGGTGGCGCCGGCCACGGGGACTCCTCGGGGTCAAACGGAGGGGGGCTGCTGCCAGGAGAGAACAACGGGCGGGCCCGTTCTGTTTCTCACCCGGCGGGAACGGGGGTGTTCCACGTGGAACACCCCCGCGGGGGATGAGCTGGTGCCGCGGAGGTCAGACCGCGACGGTGGCGGCCTGGGCCTCCAGGTCGGCCAGCGCGGCCAGGTAGCGCTCGGCGTCCAGTGCGGCCGAGCAGCCGGTGCCCGCGGCCGTGATGGCCTGGCGGTAGGTGTGGTCGACGACGTCGCCGGCGCCGAAGACGCCCGGGATGTTGGTCCGGGTCGAGGGGGCCTCGACCTTCAGGTAGCCCTCGGCGTCGAGCTCCAGCTGGCCCTTGAACAGCTCGGTGCGCGGGTCGTGGCCGATGGCGATGAAGAGGCCGGTGACCGGCAGCTCGCGGGTCTCGCCGGTGACGGTGTCGCGCAGGGTGACGCCGCTCAGCTTCGGGTCGCCGTGGATCGCCTCGATCGCGCTGTTCCACTCGAAGCGGATCTTCTCGTCGGCGAAGGCGCGTTCCTGCATCGCCTTGGAGGCGCGCAGGGTGTCCCGGCGGTGGACGATGGTGACGCTGCGGGCGAAGCGCGAGAGGAAGGTGGCCTCCTCCAGCGCGGTGTCACCGCCGCCGACCACCGCGATGTCCTGGTCGCGGAAGAAGAAGCCGTCGCAGGTGGCGCACCAGGAGACGCCGCGCCCGGAGAGCTTGTCCTCGTTCGGCAGGCCCAGCTTGCGGTGCTGCGAGCCGGTGGTGACGATCACGGCGCGGGCCTTGTGCACGTTGCCCTCGGAGTCGGTGACGGTCTTGATGTCACCGGTGAGGTCGACCGCGACGATGTCGTCCGGGATCAGCTCGGCGCCGAACCGCTCGGCCTGGGCCCGCATGTTGTCCATCAGCTCGGGGCCCATGATGCCGTCCCGGAAGCCGGGGAAGTTCTCCACCTCGGTGGTGTTCATCAGCGCGCCACCGGCGGTGACGGCGCCCTCGAAGACCAGCGGCTTGAGGGAGGCACGGGCGGTGTAGAGCGCAGCCGTGTAGCCGGCCGGGCCGGAACCGATGATGATCACGTTACGGACGTCGCTCACTGCATCTCCTGGTTCGCATCGCGACCCGCGTTGGGTGCGGGGAGGGCGGTCCTGCTCCGCCGCCCGGGACAACGACTGACCAGTCTCTCGCATTCCCAGGCGGATCCGTACCAGGTGCCCGCAGTGTGGGAGCGTCGGACCGTCCCGGTCGTGGATCGTACGGGAACCGCCGGACGGTGAGCGGGGGCCGGTGCGCGGGGCACGGGTCAGCGGGCCGGGACGGTGCGCTGCAGCAGGACCGGGCCGCAGCCGGCCGCGCGGAGGTACACGTCCAGCTGCCCGGGCTGCCCCGGCGCGGCGTACACCAGGACCTCGACCGGGGCGCCGCCGTAGCTGCCGGTGTCGGTGGCGAGCAGGCGTCCGTCGGCGGGCGGCGGGCAGGTCGTGGCGCCGTGCTCGCCGGCGATGCCCTGCTGCCCGTCGGTGGGCGGCGCCTCGGAGGCCGCGCCGGACGGCCGGGAGGGCTTGGCGGGGCCGTCGGGGGTGGCGCCGGTGCGGGCCAGCAGCTGCTGGACCTGGGCCGCCAGCTGGTCGTCCCGGTAGACGGTGCCGCCGGTGCTGCTGCCGCCGTTGCCGGGGCCGGCGCCGGTCTCGGCCTTGGCGCTCCGGGGGGTGCCGCCCGGCATGACCCCGGCGGCGGGGGTGCCGGCCGAGACGGCCGCGGTGTCCGAGGCCCGCTGGTCGGCCGAGGAGAACAGCAGGGAGCCGCCGAGGCCCGCCCCGAGCAGCACGGCGGCCGCGCCGACCAGCAGTGCGAAGCGGCGCCGGCGGGTGCGGGGCCGCCCCGGCCCGGTGGACGTCGAGGCGGCGGTGGGGCGGCCCGGCGGGCGGGTGGACGCCGGGAACGGGGCAGGAACGGGCCGGGAGGGCCCGGTCGGGGCGACGGACCGGTCGGCCGGCGCGGCGGCCTCCTGCGGGGCGTCGGGGCCCTCGGCGGGCACCGGCGGCGGCTCGGCGGCGGCCGCGGCCAGCGCGGCGTCCAGCCGGGCGGCGACGTCCTCGGGCATGGCCGGCGGCTCGACGGCGCCGAGCAGGGCCTGCACCTCGGTGAGCGCCTCGGCGGTCTCGCGGCACTCGGCGCAGCCGGCCAGGTGGGCGTGGAGCGCCTCGGCGGCGGCCGCGGGCTCGACCAGGCCCTCGGCGAGGTCGGCCAGCTCGTCGACCGAGGGGTGCGCCCCGGGCGGGCCGCTCGGGCCGTCGGCGCGGTCGAGGGCGCCGGTGTGGTCGAGGCCGTCGGTGCGGTCGGTGCCGAAGGTGGGGTCGGTGCCGTCGGTGGGATCGGGGGAGGAGAGGGGTGCCGTCATCGCGTGCTCACGTCTCCTTCCAGGATCGGCCGGCCGGTGTCCGGGCCCGTCCTTCTGACGGTGCGGGCCCCGGACGGGTTCCCCGGTGGTGCGCCGGCCCCGGGCGACGGGGCTTCCGGAGCGGCGGGGGCGGCACCGGTTTCACGTGGAACCGGGCCCGCGGCCGGCGTCGCGCCGTCCTCCCGGAGGTGCCGGACCAGCGGCAGCAGCCGGGCCCGGCCCCGGGCGCAGCGGCTCTTCACCGTCCCGACCGGTACGCCCAGCAGCTCGGCCGCCTCGGCGACCGGGTACCCCTGCATGTCGACCAGGACCAGCGCGGCCCGCTGCTCGGCCGGCAGCTCGGCGAGCGCCGCCGCCAGCTCCCGGTGCAGCTCGGCGCGGACCACCGGGGAGTCGGCCGGCTCGGCGGAGCCGACCAGGGCGTCGAGCCGCTGCGGGTCGTCGTCCAGCGGGTTGGTGCGCCGGGTGGCGGTGCGCCGGGCGCGGTCCAGGCAGGCGTTGACCACGATGCGGTGCAGCCAGGTGGTGACGGCCGAGCGGCCCTGGAAGGTGTGCGCCGAGCGGAACGCGGACACCAGGGCGTCCTGGAGGGCGTCGGCGGCCTCCTCGCGGTCGCCGAGGGTGCGCAGGGCGACCGCCCAGAGCCGGTCGCGGTGGCGGTTCACCAGCAGGCCGAAGGCGTCCCGGTCGCCGGCGACGTGCCGCGCGAGCAGTGCCGCGTCGTCGTCTGCCACCGTCACCCCATGACCCCTCGCCGGTCGTGCCACCTTCCGCGGCCGCCGGGTCAGCCGAAGACCTTGACCTCGGCGACCTGCCCGCGGAACTCGCCCTTATCCTTCGGCAGGCTGGTCAGCCAGATCAAGAGGTAGCGCGTGGTGGCCGGGTTCTCCAGGGCGTACTCGGCGCTGGTGCCGGTCTTCTTCCCGACGGCGGTGAAGTCGCCCGGCCGGGCCGTCTGCGGGCTGGCGGCGGCCGAGCCGTTCGGGATGCGCAGCTCCGCGGTGGTGCTGCCGATGAACTGGACGTTGACCGAACTGACGGCCTGTGCGGAGCCGAGGTCGATCAGCAGGCCGGTGCCCTCCTTCAGGGGCTTGTTGGGGCCGAACGGGTCCTTGTAGCCGAACGTCGTCCAGCTGCTCTGCGGATCCCCGTCGAAGGCGTTCTTCGTCGAGTCGGTTCCCTCGAGCCGGTCGCCCAGCGGGTTGTACGACACGGCGTCGACGACCGGGATCGGCACCGGGGTGTGCGTGACCGCGTGGACGGTCGGGGCCGCAGAGCTGACCGAGGGCTGCGGCGCGGTGACGGTCGGCCCGGTGTGGCGCAGGTTGTCGACCAGCTGCCAGGAGGCGACGCCGATCGCGCCGAGGGCGACGGTCCAGGCCGTCGCCTTGACCACCCGGCGCAGCCGCCGCCGGGTGCGCCGGACCGGGGCCGGCCGGGAGGCGGCCGGCGGGGTGGCGGTGCCGGGGGCGGCGATCACCCGGGTCGGGTTGGGCGCGGTGGGCAGGGCGTGGGTGTTGTGCCGCGGCGGGGTCGGGTAGGCGGGCAGCTCCGGTTCGGGCTGGCGGATGCGCGGCATCAGGGCGATCGCCTTGGCCAGCTCCTCGGGGGAGCGGAACGGCTCGGCGTGGTGCGGCGGCCGGTCGAACAGGGCGCGCGCGGCCAGCTCGGAGAGACCCTTGTGGACCCCGGCCCGGACCTGGTCCGGCGGCGTGTTGTGGAGGTTCTTCGGCAGGCCCCGGAGGTCGTAGCGGTTCTCCGGGAAGGGCCAGCGGTGGGTCAGCGCGGCGAACAGCAGGGCGCCGATGGCACGGGTGTCGGTGCGCTCGGCGTCCTCGTCGGAGCCCGCGGCGGGCAGGCCGCGCAGGGCGGCGTCGACCGCGATGCCGTTGATCCGGTACTGGCCGCTGTCGGTGCGCAGCACGCAGCGCGGGGTGAGCCGCAGGTGGGCCTGGCCGCGCCGGTGGGCGGCGGCGACCGCGTCGGTGACCTGGCGGACCATCTGGTACGCCTCGTGCGGCTCCATCGGGCCGTCGGCGAGCAGCTTGGCGAGGTCGGAGGCGTGCGGCAGCCACTCCCGCACGACGTAGACCAGCTCGCCCTCCTGGACGGCGTCGAGCACCTGGACGAAGCGCGGGTCGCCGAGCAGCGCGGCGGACTTGGCGGCGGCCAGCACCTTGCGGGAGCGCTGGTGGCCGGAGGCCATCAGGTGGACGCCGACGGCGCGGCGGAGCTTCTCGTCGACCGCGCGCCAGCTGCTGAAGGTCTCGGTGTGGGAGATGCACTCCTCCAGCCGGTACCGGTGGCCGATCTTGTCGCCGCTGTGGCGCAGCGGGGCCGGCAGGGTCTGCGGGAGGGTGCCGGTGTCGCGCGGGTCGTAGGTGGGCTGCGGGTCCTGCGGCGGGCGGGCGGGGCGGGCGGCCGGGCGGGCCTCCGCGGCCTTGCGCCCGGCGGCTCCGGCGGCCAGCTCGGCGCGGATCTCGGCGGCCGAGAGCGGCGCGGTGATCTCCGAGGTCTCCTCGCTGCCGGAGGCGCTCTCGGGGGCGCTGTCGGAGGCGGTCTCGGGGGCGGTCTCGGAGACGCTGTCGGAGGAGGCCTCGTCGGCGCCGTCGTCCGCTCCGCGGTCGCGGCCGGTGCCGGACTCACCCGGGCCCGTGTCGGGGTCGGCCTCGTCGGAGTCGGAGTCACCGTCGGAGCCGGCGGCCGCGGTGGCCCGGGCCGTCTCGCCGGCGAGCTCGTCGATCGCCGCGGCCAGTGCGGCCTCATCCGCCGCCCCGTCAGCTGCTGACGTGTCGACGACCGCCTTGGTGCCATCAGCCACCGTGGTCCTGCCTCCCCTTGTGAAGCCCCGGCCTGAGAGAGTCGCTGGAGCGGTCAGGGCCGAGGCACTGTGCTCCAGGACAATTGTGCCCACTCTTCTCCCCCGGGTACGACCGCTGAAAGGTGCGAGCGGTTGCGTGATGGTGGAGAGATGTGGTGCAGATCCGGCACTGGGCCGCCACGCCGGGCTCCGGGAGGATACCCGGGGGCGGCGTGGCGGCCCAGTGCCCGCCCCGACGGGGCGGAGGACCACGACCGTCCGGTTGACGCCCGCTCAGGGCGACGAGCCGTCCGGCCGCTCGGTACGGCCGGTCAGCGGCCCAGTCGGCCGCGGACCATGCCCAGCATCGCGTTCAGCTCCTCGACCCGGAGCTTCTTCGCGATCAGCACGAAGACCGCCAGCTGGAGGCCGCCGGCCAGGACGATCGTCAGGACGCTGCCCGGCCAGCCGCCGAGGACCTGTTGGACCGCCAGGCTGACGCCCACGCCGACCAGCGCGGCCGGCACGCTCGCGGCGGCCAGCCGGGTGTAGGTCTTGCCGATCCGCTTGGTGTCCAGGCCGCCGATCTTCTTCTTCAGCTTCGGCACCGCCACCGTCACCCCGATGGCGTAGGCGAGACCGTACCCGAACGCCATGCCGGTCACGACCCACTCGGCGGGCAGGACGAGCCAGCACACCAGCGAGAGGACGGCCTGGCAGGCGGCCACCCAGACGGTGTTGGAGAACGGCGTCCGGGTGTCCTCGTAGGCGTAGAACCCGCGCAGCATCACGTACTGGGCCGAGTACGGGATCAGGCCCAGGGCGAAGGCGGAGAGCATCAGACCGACGTTGGTGGCGCTGGCGAGGTCGATGTCGTTGCCGCCGACCGCGTAGATCGAGCGGCCGATCGCGGGGCCGAGCGAGAGGAACAGGAACGCGGCCGGGACGACCGCCACGGCCGTGGTGCGCAGCCCGTAGGAGAGGTCGTCGCGGACCGCGCCGGCGTCCTCGTCGGCGGCGGCGCGGGACAGCCGCGGGAGCACCGCGCTCATGATCGAGACGACGATCACCGCCTGCGGGAGCTGCCAGATCAGCAGGGCGTTGGAGAACGCGGCCAGACCGACACCGTTGTGGCCGCCCTTCTCGGCGGCCTTGCCGGCCGCGGTGGCGAGCTGGGTGATGACCAGGTAGCCGGCCTGGTTGGCGAGGACGAAGAGGAAGGTCCACTTGGCCAGCCGGGCGGCCTTGCCGAGGCCGTGGCCGCGCCAGTCGAAGCGCGGCCGGAAGGAGAACCCGGCCGCCCGCAGGTACGGGACCATCGCCAGGGCCTGGACGGCGAGGCCGACCAGGGTGCCGATGCCGAGCAGCCGGACGCCCTCGGGGGAGATCGTCCCCGGGGTGACCTCGGTGCTGCCGAAGCCGCCGTAGACCCAGAGGTACGCGCCGAAGGTGAAGATCACCACGATGTTGTTGAGGACCGGGGTCCACATCATCGCGCCGAACCGGCCGCGGGCGTTGAGGATCTGGCCCATCACCACGTGGATGCCCATGAAGAAGATGGTCGGCAGGCAGTAGCGGGCCAGCGCCACGGTGGTGTCGGCGTTGGCGGGGTCCTTCATCAGCGGGTGCGCGATCAGCTGCACCAGCAGGGGCGCCCCGAGCACGGCCAGGAAGGTCACGCCGGCCAGGCCCACCATCACCAGGGTGAGCAGCCGGTTCGCGTAGGCCGTTCCGCCGTCCTCGTCGTTCTTCATGCTGCGGACCAGCTGCGGCACGAAGACGGCGTTCAGCGCGCCGCCGCCGATCAGGATGTAGAGCAGGGTCGGCAGGGTGTTGGCGGCGTTGTAGGAGTCACCCATCACGCCGAGGCCGATCGCGGCGGCGATCACCATCGTCCGGACGAAGCCGGTGCCGCGGGACACCAGCGTGCCCGCCGCCATGATCGCGCTGGAGTTCAGCAGGCTGGCGACCTTGCCGCCACCGCCGGCCGCCGGCGCGGGTGCGGGCGCCGCGGCGGCGTGCTCCTCGGCGGCCAGCTCGTCCAGCGGCTCCACCGCGGGCGGGATCTGCACCGCGGCCACCTGCATGGTGGCCTCCTCCTCGGAGAGCGGCGGGTCGAACTCGATCGGCGGCACGAACGGGCGGTCGCCGTGGTCGCCGTCGCCGTGCGGGCCCTGGTTCCCCCGGTACGCGCCGGCCGGGGGGAACGGCGCGGACGGGGAGTAGGGCGTGCCGGCCGCGGCCGGCGGCTGGGCGAGCGTCGGCAGGACCGGCGGGGCGGCCTGGGCGGGGGGCTGCTGGGCGCGCGGGCGGGCCTCGGCGGCCGCACCGGTGAGGCCCGCCCCGTCGCCCTGGGCGGGCGGGGCGGGGTGACCGGCCTGACCGGCCCGGTCGCCGCCGAACAGCGCGTCCACGCCCACGTACTCGGTGGACTCGGAGTCCCAGGCCGAGTGCGCCGGGCCCGGCTGCCACTGCTGGTGCTGCTCGTGCTGCTCGTGCGGCTCCTGCTGCGGGCCGGCCCACTGGCCGCCGACCGGCGCCGGCCGCTCCCAGGGGGACCGGCTCTCCGGCCAGGCCGCGGCGGGCTCCGGCTCCGGCGCGACGGGCTGCACCGAGGCCGGCTGCTGCGCCGGGGTGTCCCAGCCGGGCTGCACCGGCGGCACGGGCGGGGCGAACTGCGCCGGCGGCACCGGCGTCGGGTAGCCGCCGCCCTGCGGCGGCAGCTGCGGCGGCACGTCGTACGCGGCGGCCGGCTGCTGCGGCGCGGCCGGCCGGTCGGCCCGCAGGCCGTACGGGTCCTGGCCGTCCTCGGGGGCCCGGTACGCGTCGGCCGCGTACGGGTCCTGCGCGTAGGTGTCGGCCACGTACCAGTCGCCGGACGGCGACTCGGCGCCCGGCCGGCCCTCACCGCGGCCCGGCGGCCGCTCCTCGCTGCGCCCGGTCATGTCACCTCTTCGCTTTCTCGGGGGAGGCCGACCCGGCGTCGGGCGGGTGTCGGCGGTATCAAGGACCAACCTTCTCATCACTGGTGGCCCGATCCCGGCCATCTGCGGTGCTGGCGCGCGGTGTCTGCCCGGCGTCGGCCGGTCCCCGGCCGCCCGTCGGGGCGGTTCCGGTCGCGTCCGGGTCCACCGACCCGCCGGCGTCCCCGCTGTCCCCGGCGTCCCCGGCGTCGTGGTCCCCGTCGCCCTTCCCGTCCGACGGCGCGTCGGTGAGCGGCGCGTCGGTGAGCGGCGCGTCGCCCTCGTCGTCGTTGGCCACCCGCAGCTTGCGCTGGCGGAAGAAGCGCAGCGCCGCCAGCAGGAGCAGCACCAGGCCGCCGCCGAAGACGTAGAGCACGCCGTTGGTCACCGAGGTGACCTCGACGGTGAAGGTCTGCTCCGGGCCGTACGGCCGGGGGTTCGGACCGGTGGTCCAGAGCCGGGCGGTCACGCTCACCGGCCCGTTGTTCTGGGCCTCGGCGGGGAAGCGCAGGGTGACGCTCTGCGAGGCGGGCAGCACCAGTTCCTCGGCCGGGTGGACCTTGAGCCGGTTGGCCTGCAGCGGCGTCAGCACCAGCTTGAGGTTGGTGACCGGCTGGGTGAGGTCGTTGCGGACGCTGACCTGCAGCACGCCGGTGTCCCCGGCGAAGGTGATGGACGTCTTCTTCGGGACGTTCACCGCCTCGGTCAGCTCGTCCAGGTAGTCCTTCACGCCCTTGCGGTAGACCGACCCGGCCGGCGCGTCGGCCCGCCACTCGGTGGACATCGAGCGGACCATCGCCGCGCTGAACGGACCGCGCACCCGCTGCGGCAGGGTGAGCACCTGCATCAGGGTGTCCAGCTCGGTCTGGACGTCGACGGTGTCGGTCAGCGCCGAGGACGGCAGCTCCGAGGCCCGGACCTGCGCCGGGTAGTCGGTGGCGGCCGGGACGGCGCCGTTGGCCTTCGGATCGGCCGGGCCCTGGGCGAGCACGTCCAGCTTGACCGGCTCCACCCACTTGCCGGCCTGCGCCGCCTGCACGGCGGTGGCCAGCACCTTGGCGGTGGTGGCGGACAGGTCGCGCGGCGGCATCACCAGCAGGCCGCGCGGGTTCTGCGGCTCCTGCCGGGAGATCACGAAGGTCTCGGCGAGGAACCGCTGCACCGCCAGGGTCTGCGCCTGCGGCGTGCCGAGGTCCCCCTCGAACAGGGCGGAGATCTCCTCGTCGGCCACCACCGCGCTCTGCCCGTTGCCGATCGGCCGGACCGCCGTCGGGGTGTACTTCAGCGCGTCCGGCTCCGGCAGGCTCGCGCCGTTCACCAGCAGCAGGCCGCTGCCGGCGCGCTGCGCCATGCCCGCGACCTGCTGGTCCAGGTAGCCCCGGTACGGCCAGGCCACGTCCGAGCGGGTGTCCACCGCGAGCCGGCCCTCGACGGTCAGCCGACCCGCCGTGGCCGCCTTGCCGAGCGCGGCGTCCACGCCGTCGGCCTCGGCGGCGTTGTGGGCGATCGAGGCGATGTCCGGGTCGGCGTACGGGAGCGCGACCACCTGGCTGCCGTTCTTGGCCACCGCGGTGCGCAGCTTCTCCAGCCAGGCCGTGGCGGCGGCGGAGCCGGTGCCCTCGACGGTGTTCTCCTCCTTCGCCGCGACCTTTTTCTTCTTCTTGTCGTCCTTGGTCGCGGTGCCGGGCTTCTGCACCCGGTAGCGCTTGGTCATCGCGAACGCGGTGTCCAGCAGGTCCGGGTCGACCACCCAGGTCAGGCCGGTCAGCGTGGACCCGGTCTCCACCAGCTCGTAGAGCCGCCCGCCCGGCGCGAACTCGGCGGCCAGGCTGTCGTCGCGCAGCACCGGGACGGTCTGGTCGTTGTCCGACATGGTCTGCGCGGCCAGCACCGGTGCGTGCACCAGCGGCCAGAGGGTGGTCACCTTGGACGGCTGCGCCTCGGTCGGCGTCGGGTCGTACGGCAGGAAGGTCCGGGCGATGCCCAGCGCGCGGTCGCGCGGGTTGTCCGCGGTCGAGCCCCAGACGTCCACCGCCAGCTCGTAGACGCCCTCGCCGGACAGCTGGAGGTCGCTGACCGCGACGCTGAGCGTGTAGGGCTGGGTCTGGCCCGGGCCGAGCTCGTTCAGCGCGTACTGCGGGCTCTCCAGGTCGACGCCGTCGGTGTTGAGCGGGGTCGTCCGGGAGACGACCGTCGCCAACTCGCTGCGGGTGGTCAGCGGCTTGGACGACCAGGGCTTGCGCACCGCCGCGTGGGCGGACTTGAGCACCGACTTGCCGCCGTTGGTGATGTGCCCGGTGATCGTCACGGTGCCGTTCTGGACGGCCACCGGCTTGTTCACCGCCTCGATGGTCATCACCACGGGGGACTCGGCGGAGGCGCCGGAGTCGCCGGCCGGACGCGGGCCACCGGCCGGCAGCGCGACGGCGGGCAGCGCCGGCAGCAGCGCCAGGGCGGCGCCCAGCGCGCCCGCCAGCCGGCGCGCGGTGCGCGCCGCGCGGCGGCCCGGCGCGCGTCCGGGCGTGCCTGCGGGAGTGCGTTCCGCGGTACGCCCCGGGGGTCCGTCCGCCTCCAGGTCCGAGTGCCGTGCCGGCTCGACCACGCGCTTCGCCCTCGCCGTTCTCGAATGCTCGCTGCTTGCTGCTTGCTGCTGGGATGCTGCGGATCCCCGTCCGCCGGGCTGGCCGGTCGGGGGGATCAGCGGTGAAGACGGCGACCGACCGTGCTCCGGTTCGGCCGTCCTGGCACGCGGCACCGCGGGCCCTCGTCGGTGCCCGTGACTCGCTCCACCGGCATGGTAACGATGCGGCGGGGGATCCAGTGTTGCGGGCCTCGGGGTGAGCACCGGAAAACGCGCGGGCGACGGGGCCCCCGGGCCACGTACCCTTGTGAGCCGTGTCCACTGCCAATGAGCCCCACGAGTCCGGCGTCCATCATTCCAGCACCGCCACCCAGGTCGTCCCAGGCCTGAGCGAGGCGCAGACCCTGGGTCTGCAGGAGCTGCTGCGGGTGTCCCCGGTCGCCGACGAGATCGCCCGCCGCTTCCAGGCGGCCGGTCACCGGCTCGCGCTGGTCGGCGGCTCGGTCCGGGACGCGCTGCTGGGCCGGCTCGGCAACGACCTCGACTTCACCACCGACGCCCGCCCGCACCAGGTCCTCAAGCTGGTCAAGGGCTGGGCGGACGCCGTCTGGGACGTCGGCATCGCCTTCGGCACGGTCGGCGCGCGCAAGGACACCCCGGCGGGGTCCTTCCTGATCGAGATCACCACCTACCGCTCCGAGGCGTACGACCGCAGCTCGCGCAAGCCCGAGGTCACCTACGGCGACACCATCGAGCAGGACCTGGTCCGCCGCGACTTCACCGTCAACGCGATGGCCGTCGACCTGCCCGGCCGCGGCTTCGTCGACCCGCACCACGGGCTGGAGGACCTGGAGGCCCGGGTGCTGCGCACCCCCGCCACCCCCGAGGAGTCCTTCTCCGACGACCCGCTGCGGATGATGCGCGCCGCCCGCTTCGCCGCCCAGCTGGACTTCGACCCGGCCCCCGAGGTGGTGGCGGCGATGACCGCGATGGCCGAGCGGATCACCATCGTCTCGGCCGAGCGGGTCCAGGCCGAGCTGAACAAGCTGCTGCTCTCCGCCCACCCGGTGAAGGGCCTGCGGCTGCTGGTCGACACCGGGCTCGCCGGCCACGTGCTGCCCGAGCTGCCGGCGCTGCGGCTGGAGCGCGACGAGCACCACCGGCACAAGGACGTCTACGAGCACTCGCTGACCGTCCTGGAGCAGGCCATCGACCTGGAGCAGGACGGCCCCGACCTCACCCTGCGGCTGGCCGCGCTGCTGCACGACATCGGCAAGCCGCGCACCCGCCGCTTCGAGTCGGACGGCCGGGTCTCCTTCCACCACCACGAGGTGGTCGGCGCCAAGATGACCCGCAAGCGGATGCGCGACCTGAAGTACTCGAAGGAGCTGACCGAGGACGTCTCGCGCCTGGTCGAGCTGCACCTGCGCTTCCACGGCTACGGCGGCGGCGAGTGGACCGACTCGGCGGTGCGCCGCTACGTCACCGACGCCGGGCCGCTGCTGGAGCGCCTGCACAAGCTCACCCGCTCCGACTGCACCACCCGGAACCGGAAGAAGGCCGCGGCGCTCTCCCGCACCTACGACGGCCTGGAGAAGCGGATCGCCGAGCTGAAGGCGCGGGAGGAGCTGGACGCCGTCCGCCCCGCGCTGGACGGCAACCAGATCATGGAGCTGCTCGGGCTCAAGCCGGGCCCGCAGGTCGGCAAGGCGTACAAGCACATGCTGGAGCTGCGGCTGGAGCACGGCCCGATGGCGCATGACGAGGCCGTCGCCGCGCTGCGCGCCTGGTGGGAGGCCCAGCAGGGCTGAGCCCGGACGGCATGGACACCCCTCAGGTGCCGTTGATGCCCTTCAGGCAGAGCACGTAGCTCAGCGCGGCGGAGGACGAGGTGCGCGTGTAGCTGCTGTCCGAGTCGGGCACGTTGTCGCAGCCCTTGTCGTCGCTGGTGGCGAGCAGCTTCTTGAGCACCTTGTACTGGGCGCGCGGGTCGCTGCAGGACAGCATGGTGATCCGCGGGTTGGGGTCGTGGGTGGCGCTGGTGCCGTTCTCGTTGCGCAGGCAGTCGCCGGCCTTGGCGACGTCGATGTCGTTCGGCACGTTGGCCGCCGGGGAGGAGGGCTTCGGCGCGGCCGGGGTGGTGATCTCCGGGATCGGCGGCATCGAGAACGACGGCATCGGCGGGAAGGTCACCGCGCTCGGCGTGGGCACCACGATCGGGTGGTACGGCCGGGAGTTGTAGTCGTGGTCGTTGTTCACCAGGGCGCCGGTGGTGATCAGCACGATGAGCGAGACGATCCACAGGACCGGCAGCAGCAGCATCAGCGCGTGCGGCCGCTTCAGCAGCGGGGCGCCCGGGTCGAGCTGCGGGCCGTGGGTGCCGGGAGCCGGCGGCGGCAGGTCCTTGATCTTGTTGTGCGCGGCCAGGTTCCGCAGCAGGGTGATCAGCGTGAAGAGCGAGCCCAGGTAGCTCCACCAACCCTGCACGAGGGTGCGGGCCGACATGTCGCGGACCATGGCGGTGCCGCAGGTGCGGCAGTACGGTCCGGGCTGCTTCAGGAACCGCAGGATGATGATGATTCCCTGGTGGCCGCGGACGGTGGTGTCCACGGCCGGGAAGCCGCCGCAGAACCGGCAGACCGGCCCGCCGTGCGGCGCCTGCGGGGCGTAGCCCGCCTGCTGCGGGTAGCCGTAGCCGGGCGGGGCGGCCTGCGGCGGCACGCCGTACCCGGCGGCGGGCGGCGCGGCGGCCGGGTAGCCGTAGCCGGGCGGGGCCGGCTGGGCACCGTACGGGTTGCCGGCGGCGTAGGGGTTGTTGCTGCCGCTGGCGGGCGGCGGCGCGCCGTAGGGCATCTGGGGCGGTGGAACGGACAAAGGGTCCCCCGGGGAAGGTTGGGGCGGCGAACGGATCAGGACTTCTTGACCGGCGGGACGCCGGGCGACAGCGGGCCGAGGCAGAGGACGTACCGCTTCTTGTTCCAGCGGCGGCCGCTCTTGCCCGAGACCGTGCTGGTGGTCCCGGCGGTCTGCTTGCAGCGGGTGGTGTCGGTGGTGCCGGAGTACGTGGCCAGCACCTTGTAGTTGGCCTTGGCGTCGGTGCACTTGACGATCTCGACGTCGCGCGAGCCGCTGGCCCTGACGCAGTCGCCGGCCTTGGCGCTGCTGACGCTCGGCCCGGTGACGAAGTAGCCGACGATCAGCGCGATGCCGGCACCCACACCACCGATGATCTTCAGCTTGGCCTTGCCGCTCCGCTTCGCCGGCGCGGCGGGTGCCGGCGCCGTCGGCGGCTGCCCGTACGGGGCCTGCTGCCCGTACGGCGGCTGCTGGCCGTACGCGGGCGGCTGCCCGTACCCCGGCGCGGGCTGGCCGGGTGCGGGCGCGGCCGGGTAGCCGTACGCCGGGGGCTGTCCGTAGCCGGCGGGTGCCGGCTGCGGGGGGCCGTACTGCGGAGCCGGAGCACCGTACGCCTGCGGGGTCGGCGGCGGGCCGGGTTGCCCCGGTGACGCCTGCGGATAGCCGTACTGGGGCGGTGGCCCGTACGGACTACTGGGCGGTGTGCTCATCAGGTTGTCCCCCGAGACAGAGTGCTGTCGCTCCGACAGATCTGACGTACCTTAGCGACTCTCCCCGACGTCGCCGGTGCGGAGGGGGGCGCGGGGCTCCGGGGAAGGCCGGTCAGCGGGGAGCGGGTGCCGGGAGCTCCTGGTCGCCCGGGAGCGGGCCGGACCGGCGGGCCGCCCGCAGGTAGAGCACGGCGGCCAGCGCGTACACCAGGGCGACGCCGAGGACCACCGCGACCGAGCGCCCGGAGAGCGGCAGCACCAGCGCGGTCACCAGGGCGGCGGCCACGAAGGCGACGTTGAACAGCACGTCGTAGACGGCGAAGACGCGGCCGCGGAAGTCGTCCTCGACCGACTCCTGGACCACCGTGTCGGCGCAGATCTTGGTGCCCTGGGTGACCACGCCGAGCAGCAGCGCCGCGATCAGGCACGGGACCAGCGAGAAGCCCAGGCCGAGCGCGGGCACGAAGGCCACCGGCGCCGCCAGGCAGAGCGTCATCCAGCCGGCCAGCCCGAGCCGCCGGGTGCACCACGGGCTGATCAGCGCGGCGATGAAGAAGCCGGCCGCGGAGAGGCCGACCGCCTTTCCCAGCGTGGCCAGCCCGGCCGCGCTGTCGGCCGGGTCGTTGAAGGTGTAGCGGGCGAGCATCACCACCATGACGATCAGCACGCCGTAGCAGAACCGGGCGGCGGTGACGGCGGCCAGCGCGTGCACGGCGGGCCGGCAGTCCCGGACCAGGTGGGTGACGGCCGCGCCCAGGTCACGGGCGGCCAGCGCGAGTGCCTGGCCGAGCGGGGGGCGGTCCGGGTGGTGTTCGGGGCCGAGCAGGTCCCGGTGCATCCGGCGGGCGGCCAGCGCCGCCGAGAGGTAGAGCAGCGCGGCCACCGTGACCAGCGCCGCGTCGGCCTTCGGCCCGGGCGGCATGAGCTGGTGCAGCACGAAGCCGAGGCCGCCGCCGGAGGCCGCGGCGACCGTCCCCAGGGTGGGGGAGAGCGCGTTGGCGGTGACCAGCTGCTGTTGCTCCACCACCCGGGGCAGGGCGGCGGAGAGGCCGGCCAGGATGAACCGGTTGAGCGCGGTGACCAGCAGCGCGGAGGCGAAGAACAGCCAGGTCGGTGCCTCGGCCAGGAGCAGCGCACCGGTCACCAGGCCGAGCCCGAACCGGGCCAGGTTGCCGTGGAACAGCACCTGGCGGCGGCGCCAGCGGTCCAGCAGGACACCGGCGAACGGGCCGATCACCGAGAACGGCAGCAGCATCACCGCCAGCACCGAGGCGATGTCGGCGGGGGAGGACTGCTTCTCCGGCGAGAAGACCACGTAGGCGGCGAGCGACACCTGGAAGACGCCGTCGGAGAGCTGGGAGAGCACCCGGGCGGTCAGCAGCCGGCGGAAGTCCCGCCCGCGGAGCAGGTCGAAGAGCGTGGCGCGGTGCGCGGTCCGCTGGGTGCTTCCGTTCTCCGTGATCGCCACCCGCCCAGACTGCCATGGATCCGGCCCGTGTTTCACGTGAAACATTCGCCGGGAAAAGGTGAACGGGCCCCCGGCGGACCGGAGACCCGTTCACAGAGCCTACAAAAGACTCACGTCGCTGCGCTCAGCGCGCGGCGCTCGACGGTCGCGAGTTCCGCTGCGCTCAGCGCGCGGCGCTCGACAGTCGCGAGTTCCGCTGCGCTCAGCGCTCGACCTCGCCGCGGATGAACTTCTCGACGTTCTCCTTGGCCTCGTCGTCGAAGTACTGGACCGGCGGGGACTTCATGAAGTACGAGGACGCCGACAGGATCGGGCCGCCGATGCCGCGGTCCTTGGCGATCTTCGCGGCGCGCACGGCGTCGATGATGACACCGGCCGAGTTCGGGGAGTCCCAGACCTCGAGCTTGTACTCCAGGTTCAGCGGGACGTCGCCGAACGCGCGGCCCTCCAGGCGGACGTACGCCCACTTGCGGTCGTCCAGCCAGGCCACGTAGTCCGAGGGACCGATGTGGACGTTCTTGGCGCCCAGCTCGCGGTCGCGGATCTGCGAGGTGACGGCCTGGGTCTTGGAGATCTTCTTCGACTCCAGGCGCTCGCGCTCGAGCATGTTCTTGAAGTCCATGTTGCCGCCGACGTTCAGCTGCATGGTGCGCTCGAGGATGACACCGCGGTCCTCGAACAGCTTCGCCATCACGCGGTGCGTGATGGTGGCGCCGACCTGGGACTTGATGTCGTCACCGACGATCGGCACGCCGGCCTCGGTGAACTTGTCGGCCCACTCCTTGGTGCCCGCGATGAACACCGGCAGGGCGTTCACGAAGGCGACCTTGGCGTCGATGGCGCACTGGGCGTAGAACTTGGCCGCGTCCTCGGAGCCCACGGGCAGGTAGCAGACCAGGACGTCGACCTGCTTGTCCTTGAGGACCTGGACGACGTCGACCGGGGCCTCGTCGGACTCCTCGATGGTCTCCAGGTAGTACTTGCCCAGGCCGTCGAGGGTGTGGCCGCGCTGGACGGTGACGCCGGTCGGCGGCACGTCGCAGATCTTGATGGTGTTGTTCTCGCTGTTGCCGATGGCGTCGGCCAGGTCGAAGCCGACCTTCTTGGCGTCGACGTCGAAGGCGGCGACGAACTCCACGTCACGGACGTGGTAGTCACCGAACTGGACGTGCATCAGGCCGGGGACCTTGCCGGCCGGGTCGGCGTCCTTGTAGTAC
The DNA here is from genome assembly GCF_042677465.1 of Kitasatospora sp. NPDC127111. NCBI lineage: Bacteria > Bacillati > Actinomycetota > Actinomycetes > Kitasatosporales > Streptomycetaceae > Kitasatospora > Kitasatospora sp. NPDC127111. The sequence continues at coordinate 43,151 of NZ_JBHXTG010000017.1, read as the reverse complement.
TCGACACCCTGCACCAGCGACGCGGCGCAGTTGCCCACGCCCACGATGGCTACGCGAACCGAACCCATTCCGGTTGCTCCCTGTGATCTCATGAGCGCCGCCGGCGATCGACGGCACTCGTCCTGCTTCTTCGATGACTGCTTGACGGGCGCGCGAGGCGCCCACTCCTGCCGCGCGGCACAGGGCGGACGCGGTGTCAGCGCTCCTGGGCGGAGCGCCCCGGGCGGTCGTACGGTGGCCCGGGCGGATCCGGGGATCCGGCCTCCTCGCCACGGCCGTCCGAAGTCTTGTGGGGTGTTGCGCCGGCCTGCCCCCGGTGGTCGGCCGGTCCGCCGGTGGACGGCCCGGTCCGGCCGGTGCGGTTGGCCCGCTCGGTCTCGATCAGCTCGTTGAGCCACCGGACCTCGCGCTCGACCGACTCCAGGCCGTGCCGCTGCAGCTCGACGGTGTAGTCGTCGAACCGCTCGCGCGCCCTGGCGAGCGAGTTGCGCATCCGCTCCAGGCGCTCCTCCAGCCGGCTGCGGCGCCCCTCCAGGACGCGCATCCGCACCGCCCGGTCGGTCTGGCCGAAGAACGCGAAGTGGACGCCGAAGTGCTCGTCCTCCCAGGCGTCGGGGCCGGAGTCGGCGAGCAGTTCCTCGAAGCGCTGCTTACCCTCCGCGGAGAGCCGGTAGACGATCTTGGACCGCTTGCCGTTGAGCGCGGTGGCCGGGACGTACTCGACGTCCGGGTTGTCCTCGACCAGGAAACCCTGGGCCACCAGGCTCTTCAGACAGGGGTAGAGCGTTCCGTAGGAGAACGCGCGGAACGAACCGAGCAGGACGTTGAGCCGCTTGCGCAGCTCGTACCCGTGCATCGGCGCGTCGTGGAGCAGGCCGAGGACGGCGAACTCCAGCACTCCCGAGCGCCTGCCCAATGCGGTGTCCTCCTTCCCCTCAGCCGGTCTCCGGCCCGCCGCTCCCGGCGGTATGCCGCTCCGATGTATCGGCTCGATATATCGAGAACAGTAAACCTGGGCCCCCGGTCGAGCAAGGGGGGCACGCGTGAATGTGATCACAAGGCGACGCGCGGGTGTGCTTGGCAACGGGCGTGTAATGATCTGCCGCCGTTTTGCGGTCATTGGCGACTGATGCCCGATTAGTTGTATTTCTCGGCTGCGTACGCTGTCGCGTGTGCACGAGGACCACCTCCGGGGTTAGGGCGGTTGCGGGCATCAGACGTGAACCCTGCCTTCAGGCTCGACCGCCTGGCGAGGAGTAGCTGGAACATGAGCGAACGACGGCGCAGGTCGCCCAACGGCGGTGGGCAGCCCCCGGGTGACGGCGGACTGCCGAGCGGAGCCGGACGCGACGAGCTCAGCTCGGAGGGTCTCGGCCGGCGGCGCCCCCCCGGCGTCCGCGAAACCGCTCAGCAGCCCCGGATGACGCGGGCCGAGATGCGCAAGGCCGCCGCCAAGGGCGGCAAGCGCGGCGGCGCGACCGGTGGTCCGGGCGGTGGCCCGGGTGCCGGCGGCGCGCCCGGCAAGAAGCGGTTCATCGACTACCCGCGCTTCGGCAAGCAGGGCTTCCGCCGCTGGCTGCCGTCCTGGCGGCAGTGGCTCAGCGCCTGCCTGATCGTCTTCGCGGCCTGCGTCGGCACGGTCTTCTACCTGTACCAGACGACGACGATCCCGCCGCTGAAGGACCTGGTGAAGGACCAGAACAACATCTACTACTGGGCCGACGGCACGGAGATGACCCGCAAGGGCGAGACCAACCGCCAGATCGTCGAGCTCGCCGACATCAGCCCCAATCTGCAGAACGCGGTCATCGCGGCGGAGAACGAGACCTTCCGCAACGACAGCGGCATCGACCCGATGGGCATGATGCGCGCGGTCTACAACATGGCCAGGGGCGGCCAGACGCAGGGCGCCTCGACCATCACCCAGCAGTACGTGAAGAACGCCTACCTCAGCCAGGAACAGACCCTGGACCGCAAGCTGAAGGAGTTCTTCATCACCCTGAAGCTCAATCAGGAGACCTCGAAGGAGGAGATCCTGAAGGGCTACCTGAACACCAGCTGGTTCGGCCGCGGCACCGGTGCCCAGGCCGCCGCCCAGGCGTACTACGGCGTCAACGCCAAGGACCTGGACCTCTGCCAGAGCGCGATGCTGGCCGGCCTGCTCAAGGGCGCGGCGCTGTACGACCCGAGCCTCAAGGGCAACCACGAGCGCGCCGAGGCGCGCTGGAAGTGGATCCTGGACCGGATGGTGGAGACCAAGAACGCCACCGCCGAGGAGCGTGCCAAGTGCACGACCTTCCCGGACCCGATCAAGCCGGTGCCGCCGAGCAACATGAACGGCCAGGTCAGCTACCTGGTCGACGTCGCCAACCGGTACGTCATGCAGAAGGACAAGACGATCACCCAGCAGGCCCTCGAAAAGGGCGGCTACAAGATCTACACGACCTTCGAGAAGGACAAGGTCGACGCCCTGAAGAAGGCCGTCGACGACGTCAAGGCCGAGACGCTGAACCCGCAGAAGCGCCCGGACAACGACAACTGGGTGCAGTTCGGCGCCGCCAGCATCCGCCCCGGCGACGGCGCGATCGTCGCCATCTACGGCGGTGACGGCGTCGAGAACCAGCACTTCGACAACAACGCCGACGCCCAGGGCGTCCAGGTCGGCTCGACCTTCAAGCCCTTCGTGCTGGCCACCGCGATGCAGGTCGGCGTGACCACCTCGGCGGACGAGAAGGGCAAGCCGAAGCGGATCAACGCCGACAGCCGCTACCTCTCCGACGACCTGTCCGAGATCCGCCGACCGGACGGCTCGCTGATCATGGACGAGACGACCGGCAAGCCGTACCGGCAGAAGAACGAGGACAAGGGCAAGCGCGGCTACGTCTCGCTGCGGCAGGCCATGCAGTGGTCGTACAACGTGCCGTTCGTCCAGCTCAACCAGGACGTCGGCGGCCAGAACGTGGCCAACATCGCGGAGCAGATGGGCATCCGCAAGGACAGCTTCGCCGACCCGAAGACCACGACCTTCCCGCTGGGCACCTCCACCATCAGCCCGATCCGGATGGCCGACGCCTACGCGACCCTCGCCGCCAGCGGCAAGCAGGCCGACCCGTACTCGGTGAAGAAGGTCGAGTGGCAGGGCGCCGCCCGGCCCGGCTTCAACAAGCCGGAGCTGAAGCAGGCCCTGGAGCCGGCCGTCGCGGACAACGTCACCGACGTGCTGGTGAACGTGGCGAAGAACGGCACCGGTTCGAAGAGCAACGCGCTGGGCCGCCCGGTGGCCGGCAAGACCGGTACCACCGACCAGAACAAGTCGGCCTGGTGGGTCGGCTACACCCCGCAGCTGGCCACCAGCGTCGCGATGTGGCGCGAGGACCCGGCCAAGCACGAGCGGCTCTCGCTCAACGGCACCGGCGGCAAGGACTCGGTGCACGGTGGTGACACCCCGACCGACGTCTTCACCCGGTACATGAAGGCCGCGCTGGCCAACGAGCCGAAGATGGACTTCCCGAGCCCGCAGCCGGTCGGCACCCAGGTCGACTCCTCCGGCGCGCCGAGCACGGCGACCGCCACGGCCTCGCCGTCGGCGACCGAGACCGCGCCGACCACCGCCCCGGACCCGGGCCAGCAGCAGCCGCAGCCGACCGCCACCCAGGGCCCGGCCTGCGTCCCCGGCGTGGACTGCCCCGGCACGATGCCCAGCCCGTCGCAGACCAAGACCCACCCGACGGGTGGCGGCAACCCCACGCCGACCTGCCTCATCCCGGCGCTGTGCGGCTCCACGCAGCCGACGTCGACCGCGACGCCGACGGATCCGCCGACCTCGACCGGCAAGCCGTCCAAGCCGGGCACCTCGCCGTCGGCGAGCGGTGGCGGCGCGCAGGCGGCACCCTGACGCGCGAGCGGCACGGAACGGCGGTGGCGGTCCTCCCCGGAGGGCCGCCACCGCCGTTTCGTCACGATTGGCCGGGTCGGGCTGAAAGCCGCTCAGGGGGCCTCCTCGTCCAGCCGGGACGGGTGCGGCAGGATGTCCGGCATGACGTCGAGCGCTCGTGACGAATCCGCCGGCCGGGGCGGGCCCACCGAGGCCGCCGGGCCGGCTCCGGCGGTGCCCGCCACGGCGGCCGCGGCCGCGCCCCCGGCCAACACCGTGGTCGTCCCGGCGGACGAGGACCCGGTGGCGGCGGCCGGCAGCGAGGTGATCGGCGGCCCGCCCGGCCGGCGCGCCCTGCTGGGCGTCTCCTGGTGGATCCCGGCGCGCTTCCTGGCACTGCTGGTGATCGTGGTCTCGGTGCTGGGCATGGCGCAGAAGCTGCCCTGCTACAACGAGGCCTGGTTCCAGCCGGGTTCGCCGCAGTACATCCACGCCTGCTACAGCGACGTCCCGCACCTGTTCTCGGGGCGCGGGTTCTCGGCCGGGCTGCACCCGTACGTGGACCGGATCCCGGGCACCTCCGGTGACCTGCAGTACCTCGAGTACCCGGTGCTGACCGGGTTGTTCATGCAGGTCGCGGCCTGGCTGACGCCCGGCGGCGGCACCACCCAGAGCCAGGAGCAGTGGTTCTGGGCGATCAACGCGGGCATGCTGATGGCCTGCGCGGTGATCGCGGTGGTCGCCGTCTCCCGGACCCACCGGCGCCGCCCCTGGGACGCCCTGCTGTTCGCGCTCGCGCCCGGCCTGCTGCTGAACTCCACCGTCAACTGGGACCTGCTGGCGGTCGCGCTGGCCGCCGTCGCGCTGGCCTGGTGGGCCGGCTCGCGCCCGCTCTGGGCCGGCGTCTTCATCGGCCTGGCCACCGCCGCCAAGCTCTACCCGCTGCTGCTGCTCGGCCCGCTGCTGGTGCTCTGCTGGCGGGCCGGCAAGTGGCGCGAGTTCCGGGCGCTGCTGGGCGGCGCGGTCGGCGCCTGGCTGCTGGTGAACCTGCCGATCATGCTGGCGAACTGGCAGGGCTGGTCGACCTTCTACGTGTTCAGCAAGCACCGCAAGGAGGACTACGGCTCGTTCTGGCTGATCCTGATGCAGAGCCGGGGCGTGGCGCTGGAGAACCTCGACCTCTTCATCGCGGTGCTGATGGTGCTCTGCTGCCTGGGGATAGGGTGGCTCGCCCTCGCGGCGCCCCGCCGCCCGCGCGTCGCGCAGCTGGCCTTCCTGGTGGTGGCCGCGTTCGTCCTGGTCAACAAGGTGTACTCGCCGCAGTACGTGCTCTGGCTGATCCCGCTCGCGGCGCTGGCCCGGCCGCGCTGGCGGGACTTCCTGGTCTGGCAGGCCTGCGAGGTGCTCTACACCCTGGGCATCTGGTCCCACCTGGGCTTCGTCACCGGGCCCAAGCAGCACGGGATCGGCGAGTCCTGGTACCACTTCGCGATCGTGCTGCACCTGCTCGGCACGCTCTACCTGGTCGGCATGGTGATCCGGGACGTCCTGCTGCCGGACCGCGATCCGGTGCGCTGGGACGGCAGCGACGACCCGTCCGGCGGGGTGCTCGACCAGGCCCCGGACGTGTTCGTGCTCGGCGCCGCCCGGGACCTCCGCGAGGAGGCGAGCTACGCCGGGTACGCGCCGGCCGGCCCGGAGCAGTGGCTCGCCGAGCCGCCCGCCCCGGAACCGGCCGAGACCTCCAAGCCCTGAGGGCCGCCGACCCCGCGGGTCAGCGGCCCCGCGGGGTCACCGGTGCCGCCGGGTCACCGGTCCACCACCCGGTCGAAGTGCGTGGTGGTGTGCCGGACCTGCAGGGTCAGCTCGTCGCCGACCACCGGCGGCTTGGTGTCGTTGTCCAGGAAGAGCAGCGAGACCTGCATGTGCGGCGGCTCGGCGAACCAGAGCTGCTTGCCGGCCCAGTGGAACGGCGACTTGGTCTTGTTGACCGTCGCCAGGCCCGCCCGGGCGATGCCCTTGGCCCGCGAGGACATGCCCTGCACGTACTTGGGCGCCTCCAGGCCGATGCCGTGCGCGGTGCCGCCGGCGACCACCACGATGTGGCCGTCGGACGGCGCCGGGTGCTGGCGGTAGCCGTACCGGTCGCCCTTCCGCACCGGGGTGACGTCCAGCACCGTGGCCCGGACCTCCAGGGCCCCGTGGTCGCCCAGCCAGAGCCGGGTGCCGATCCGGGCCCGGAAGACGGTGTCCGGGTAGCGCTGGGCCAGCTGCTCCATGCCGGCCGCGCCGAGGTGGCTGACGTACACGGTGTGCACCGGCACCCCGGCCGCCCGGGCGGTGTCCACCCAGTACGCGACCTCCTCGACCGGGCTGGAGCCGTCCGGCCGGTCCATCGGCAGGTGCAGGGCCAGGCCCTCGAAGGTGACCCCGTCCAGCTCGGCGGCGACCGCCGGCAGGTCGGCGGCCGAGACGCCGTGCCGGCGCATGGTGGTCATGCACTCCACCACCACCCGGGCGCCGCTGAGCGCGCGCAGCCCGTCCAGGTTCGCCACCGTCCGGATCACCCGGGCGTGCGGCAGCGGGAGCACCTCCTCGCCGACCCGGTACGGGGTGAGCACCAGCAGCTCACCGCCGTACCAGTCGGCCGCGTCGGCCGCCTCGTACGCGGTGCCGACCGCCAGCACCCCGGTGCCGAGCAGGGTCGCCTCCTCGGCGAGCCGGTGGTTGCCCAGGCCGTAGCCGTTGCCCTTCGCCACCGGCACCAGGCCGGGGAACTCGGCCAGGACGGACCGCTGGTGGGTGCGCCAGCGTTCGGTGTCGAGATAGAGCGACAGCGTCATCGGGTCATCTCCCAGAGGGTGTTGGGCACGGCGGGGCGGGCGGCGCGGCGGCTGCTCAGCGGCGCGACATGTAGAGGTCGAGCGCCTTGTGCAGCAGCTTGTTGAGCGGGAAGTCCCACTCGCCGAGGTACTCGGCGGCCTGGCCGCCGGTGCCGACCTTGAACTGGATCAGGCCGAACAGGTGGTCGTCCTCGTCCAGGGTGTCCGAAATGCCGCGCAGGTCGTAGACGCCCCCGCCGAGCGCGTACGAGTCGCGCATCATCCGCCACTGGATCGCGTTGGACGGCTTGACCTCGCGCTTGTGGTTGGCCGAGGCGCCGTAGGAGTACCAGACGTGCTCGCCGACCACCAGCATCGTGGTCGCGGCCAGCGGCTCGCCCTCGTGGTAGGCGATGTAGAGCCGCATGCGGTTCGGGTCCTCGGCGGTGAGGGCCTTCCACATCCGCTGGAAGTACGCCAGCGGGCGCGGGGTGAAGCGGTCGCGCTCGGCGGTCACCAGGTACAGCTGGTGGAAGATCGGCAGCTCGTCGTAGCCGCCCTGGACCACCTCGACGCCGCTCTTCTCGGCCTTCTTGATGTTGCGGCGCCAGAGCTGGTTGAAGCCCTTCTGGATGTCGTCCAGCGAGCGGTTGGCCAGCGGCACCTGGAAGACGTAGCGCGGCTGGACGTCGCCGAAGCCGGCGCCGCCGTCCTCGCCCTGCAGCCAGCCGGCCTTGCGCAGCCGGTCGGCCACCTCGAAGGCGCGCGGCTCGTACCAGTCGGCCTCGACGTCGCGCAGGCGCTTGGCCTGCTTGGCGGCGATGGCCTCCTTGATGGTCGGCGCGTTCCAGCGGCGGATGACCACCGGCGGGCCCATCTTCACCGAGAACGCGCCCTGCGACTTCAGGTGCGCCAGCATCGGCGAGAGCCAGCGGTCCAGGTCGCGGTCGAACCAGTCGATGACCGGGCCCTCGGGCAGGTAGGCCAGGTAGCGCTTGACCTTCGGCAGCTGCCGGTAGAGCACCAGGCCGGCGCCGACGATCTGGTTGGAGTCGTCGATCCAGCCGATCGACTCCGAACGCCACTCGGCCTTCACATCGCCCCAGGACGGCACCTGCATGTGGCTGGCCGAGGCACGGCTCCTGATGAAGGCGAGGTGCTCCTCGCGGGTGATCGTCCTCAGGCGCAGGCTCATGCTCGGTGCTCCTCGTCGGTCGGGCTCGGTGGGCCCCAGGTTCTCGGGGTGACTTTATCTCCCGGGGCCCCTTCGGCTGCGGGCGCGGCAGCGCCCCCGCCGTGTACCTGTCTCCTGGAGGTAGGTACGCGACGGGGGCGCCGAGGGTTCCTGAAGGGGCGGACGGGACGACCGCCCCCGGGCGGGCCGGTGGTGCCGGCCGGTGGTGCGGGCGGGCCGGAGGTGCCGGCCCGGGTGCGGGCCGGAGGCGCTAGCCCCAGAGGCCGCCGCGGGCGATGCCCAGGTAGAAGCCGACCGCCGAGGCGCCGAGCGCGACCACCAGGACGAAGCGCTCGGCCGTGGTGACGGAGACGAACTGTCCCCACAAGCCGGTGATGATCCCGAAGAGTCCGGTCCACGAGGTGAGGATGTGGAGGTCGTAGAAGAACGAGGTCGTGAACGACAGCACGCCCAGGACGGCGGTGAGGCCGACCAGGGTGTTCTCCCGGGGGTGCCGGTGGCCGTCGGTGTTCAGGGTGAGCGGGAGCCCGTGGAAGGTCGTGGCCATGAGTCCTACCTCCTGGCGAGGAGACGAACGAGCAGGAAACCCGTTCCGTCCAGATTGCGGCGGTTGGATGGGGATCACAACCCCTATGCGTTTTGTTCGGCCGTCCGAGTGCAGGTAGGCTGTGCCGTCTGCACTGGTGTAGTTGTGCCCCCTTGCGCCCTCTTCCGGGTCGGCGGGGCCGATTGTCGGACCCGGCCACTACGGTGGGCCGGTGTCGTCACTACTCCGGTGCCGACGCTGCACAACCCTCCTGCCACGGAGAGACCGTGGCCGCTGAGTCCAAAGGAGGTGGGTTACTCATGCGTCACTACGAGCTGATGGTCATCCTCGACCCCTCGGTTGAGGAGCGCGCTGTCGCCCCCCTGATCGAGAACTTCCTCACCGTCGTCCGCAACGGCGGCGGCAAGGTGGAGAAGGTCGACACCTGGGGCCGTCGCCGTCTGGCTTACGAGATCAACAAGCAGTCCGAGGGCATCTACTCGGTCATCGACCTGAAGGCCACGCCTGAGGTCGTCAAGGAGCTCGACCGCCAGCTGGGCCTGAGCGAGTCGGTTCTGCGGACCAAGGTCCTGCGCCCGGACACCCACTGAGCCACCTCTGAGGCCCCCGGGCCTCGGGTAGCTCGCGTCCGCTGTTTCACGTGAAACAGCGGTGAACGGAACTCTTCCGGAGAGGTCATCACCACCATGGCAGGCGAGACCGTCATCACCCTCGTCGGCAATCTCGTCGACGACCCCGAGCTGCGCTTCACCCCGTCGGGTGCGGCGGTCGCGAAGTTCCGCATCGCGTCCACCCCCCGCACCTTCGACCGCCAGACGAACGAGTGGAAGGACGGCGAGAGCCTCTTCCTCACGTGCAACGTCTGGCGGCAGCCGGCGGAGAACGTGGCCGAGTCGCTGCAGCGCGGCATGCGCGTCATCGTGCAGGGCCGACTGCGCCAGCGGTCTTACGAGACCAAGGAAGGCGAGAAGCGGACGGTCTTCGAGGTCGAGGTCGACGAGGTCGGCCCGAGCCTGCGCTCGGCGACCGCGAAGGTCACCCGGGCCAACCGGTCCGGCGGTCCCGGCGGCGGCGGCTTCGGCGGCGGCCAGCAGGGCGGCGGCCAGGGCGGTGGCTGGGGCGGCGGTGGCGGCCAGCAGGGCGGCGGCTGGGGTGGCAACTCCGGCGGCCAGTCCGGTCCGTCCGACGACCCGTGGGCGTCCGGCGCTCCCTCTGGTGGCAACCAGGGTGGCGGCGGCTGGGGTGCCCCGTCCGGTGGCGGCTTCTCGGAAGAGCCCCCGTTCTAGAGCTGACAGATTTCGTGCGGTCCGGCGGCCGGCGTCGCGAGACGCCTGCCGGGCCGTGAACCCCAAATGGAGCACACAATGGCGAAGCCGCCTGCTCGCAAGCCGAAGAAGAAGGTTTGCGTCTTCTGCAAGGACAAGGTCAACTACGTTGACTACAAGGACACGAACCTGCTGCGGAAGTTCATCTCCGACCGCGGCAAGATCCGTGCCCGCCGGGTCACCGGCAACTGCACCCAGCACCAGCGTGACGTCGCCACGGCCGTGAAGAACAGCCGTGAGATGGCGCTGCTGCCCTACACCAGCACCGCGCGCTAAGAGAGGGTGACCAACTGATGAAGATCATCCTCACGCACGAGGTGCCGGGTCTCGGCTCCGCCGGCGAGGTCGTCGAGGTCAAGGACGGCTACGCCCGCAACTACCTGGTCCCGCGTGGCTTCGCCATCCGCTGGACCAAGGGTGGTCAGAAGGACGTCGACGCCATCCGTCGCGCCCGCAAGATCCACGAGATCCAGACCCTCGAGGCCGCCAACGAGGTCAAGGGCAAGCTGGAGGGCGTCCAGGTCAAGCTGGCCGTCCGCTCGGGCGAGGCCGGCCGCCTGTTCGGCTCGGTCACCCAGGCCGACGTCGTCGAGGCCATCAAGGCCGCCGGCGGCCCCGCCGTGGACAAGCGCGCCGTCGCGATCGCCTCGCCGATCAAGACCGTGGGCACCCACAAGGTCTCGGTCAAGCTGCACGCCGACGTCCAGGCCAACCTCGACGTCGCCGTCGTCGCTGCCTGAGCTCCGTAGCAGTGGCCCGAGGGCCGGTCTCCCCGTCGCGGGGAGGCCGGCCCTCGGTCGTTCCTCGGCCGTTCCGCCGCGGGTCGCCGGGTCGCCGGGTCGCCGGGTCGCCGGGTCGCCGGGTCGCCGGGTCACCCGGTCACCGGGCCACGGACCATCGGGCACCGTCAGGCCCGCACCGCGCCGGTGACCAGCCACTTGCCGCCGCGCGCCCGCCAGGCCAGGAACGCGCCGCGGACCAGCATGAACAGGTTCATCGCCCACCAGAGCCCGGCCAGCCCGGAGCCGGTGGCGGGCACGGCCAGGGCCACCGGGGCGAAGACGGCCAGCGTGGCGAGCATCGCCCAGGCCAGGTACGGGCCGTCGCCGGCGCCCATCAGCACCCCGTCCAGCACGAAGACCAGGCCGGCGACCGGCTGACAGAGCGCGAGCAGCAGCAGGACGGTGTTCAGCTGCGCCTGCACCGCCGGGTCCGGGGTGAACAGCGGGACGTACAGCGGGCGGGCGAGGACCACCAGCAGGCCGAGCACCAGGCCGGCGCCGACGCCCCACTCGATCATCCGCCGGGTGGCCGCCCTGGCGCCCGGGACGTCCTCGGCGCCCAGGCAGCGGCCGATGATCGCCTGGCCGGCGATGGCGATGGCGTCCAGCGCGAAGGCGATGAAGAGGAAGACCGTCATGGCGATCTGGTGCGCGGCGATCTGGTCGTCGCCGAGCCCGGCGGCCACCGCGGTGGCGATCATCAGGACGGCGCGCAGGCTCAGCGTGCGGACCATCAGCGGCCCGCCGGCCCTGGCGCAGGCCCGGATGCCGGCCGGGTCGGGCCGCAGCGAGGCGCGCTCCCGGCGGGCCCCGCGGACCACCACGACCAGATAGGCGGCGGCCATCCCGGTCTGCGCCAGCACCGTGCCCCAGGCCGAGCCGGCCACGCCGAGCCCGGCGCCGTAGACCAGGCCGGCGTTGAGGCCGACGTTGGCGGTGAACCCGGCGATCGCGACCAGCAGCGGCGTACGGGTGTCCTGGAGGCCGCGCAGCACGCCGGTGGCGGCCATCACCATCAGCATCGCCGGGATGCCCAGCGCGCTGATCCGCAGGTACGTCACCGCGTACGGCGCGGCCGTCGCGGAGGCGCCGAGCGCCTCGGCGGTCCAGGGCGCCAGCAGCAGGGTCAGGGCGACGACGCCGACCGAGAGCGCCAGGGCGAGCCAGATGCCGTCGATGCCCTGCTGGATGGCGGCCCGGCGGTCACCGGCACCGATCCGACGGGCGACCGCGGCGGTGGTGGCGTAGGCGAGGAAGACGAACACCCCGGTGAGGGTGGTGAGCGCGGCGGACGCGACGCCGACCCCGGCCAGCTGCGGGGTGCCGAGGTGGCCCACGATGGCCGAGTCGGCCATCAGGAACAGCGGCTCGGCGACCAGGGCGCCGAAGGCCGGGACGGCGAGGGCGAGTATCTCCCGGTCGTGCCGTCGGCGGTCGGTGGTGGGGGCGGTCATGGGGTCAAGGCTACTCATCCACAGGTAACGATCGCCAGGGTATTTCGGGTCTTACTCGCAATCATGAGCGACGGGCCCGCCGCAGGATGTGTCCACGGCCACCCGACTGTGTGTGAAGAATTTCTCATGCACAGCCCTGGGAGGGGGTCATCGCAGGTCAGCAAGTTGACGGTGGATCGATCGTCGGGTTATCCACAGGGCTTTCCACAGGGGTGTCCACAGGTTTGCGGCACTTCTCCACAGCCTCCGGGCGCTCGTCCACACCCCCTGTGGATAACCGCCTTGGCTGAAGGGCGTCCGGCGCCTTAGCGTGGGCTGTCCCGGCCGACACACCCACCCGCCACGGCGTCCGACCCGTCGGTGCGGTGGCGTAGAAATGCGGTGGCCCGAGATGAGCAGCGCGGCTCCGCTCCACCCGGCCACCGGCAAGGCCCGCTCCAACTCGCACCACTCGCTGAACGGGGAACACGTGTGACCGGCCCCCAGTACGACGACCACGACGCCCCGCCGCCGGAGGAGGACTGGCCGACCGACGACCCGTTCCCGGCCGGTGCCTTCGCCGACGACCCGTTCCCGGACGGCCCGGGCGACCGGCTGCCGGTCTCGCGCAGCCGCGGCAACGGCCAGGGCCAGGGCGGCTTCCAGGGCGGCGGTTCGCAGGGCGGCTTCCAGAAGGGCGGCAAGGGCCCGGGGGGCTTCCAGCGCGACGGCAAGCGGCGCCAGGGCGAGGACGAGCGCTCCGAGGGCGTCGACGGCTTCGAGCGGGTCCCCCCGCAGGACCTCGCCGCCGAGCAGTCCGTCCTCGGCGGCATGCTGCTCTCCAAGGACGCCATCGCCGACGTGGTCGAGGTGCTCAAGCCGGCCGACTACTACCGGCCCGCGCACGAGCTGATCCACGGCGCGATCCTCGACCTCTACGCCCGCGGCGAGCCGGCCGACCCGATCACCGTGGCCGGCGAGCTGACCAAGCGCGGCGAGCTGACCCGGGTCGGCGGCCCGGGCTACCTGCACACCCTGGTCAACTCCGTCCCGACCGCCGCCAACGCCGAGTACTACGCCGAGATCGTCCACGAGCGCGCGGTGCTGCGCCGGCTGGTCGAGGCCGGTACCCGGATCGCGGGCATGGGCTACGCCGCCGAGGGCGACGTGGACGAGATCGTCAACGCGGCGCAGGCGGAGATCTACGCCGTCACCGAGCAGCGGACCAACGAGGACTACGCGCCGCTCGCCGACATCATGGAGGGCGCGCTCGACGAGATCGAGGCGATCGGCTCCCGCAACGGCCAGATGTCCGGCGTCCCCACCGGCTTCGCCGACTTCGACCAGCTGACCAACGGCCTGCACCCCGGCCAGATGATCGTCATCGCCGCCCGTCCGGCCATGGGCAAGTCGACCCTGGCACTGGACTTCGCGCGGGCCTGCTCGATCCACCACAAGCTCCCGAGCGTGATCTTCTCGCTCGAAATGGGACGCAACGAGATCGCCATGCGTCTGCTCTCCGCCGAGGCCCGGGTCGCGCTGCACCACATGCGTTCCGGGAACATGACGGACGACGACTGGACGCGGGTCGCCCGCCGGATGCCGGACGTCAGCGAGGCGCCGCTGTTCATCGACGACTCGCCGAACCTGTCGATGATGGAGATCCGGGCCAAGTGCCGCCGGCTCAAGCAGCGCAACGACATCAAACTGATCGTCATCGACTACCTCCAGCTGATGCAGTCCGGCGGCTCCCGCCGGGCCGAGAACCGTCAGCAGGAGGTTTCGGACATGTCGCGGAACCTGAAGCTGCTGGCCAAGGAACTCGAAGTCCCGGTGATCGCGCTCTCCCAGCTGAACCGTGGTCCCGAACAGCGCACCGACAAGCGGCCGATGGTCTCGGACCTGCGTGAATCCGGCTCGATCGAGCAGGACGCCGACATGGTCATCCTGCTCCACCGCGAGGACGCCTACGAGAAGGAGTCCCCCCGCGCGGGCGAGGCCGACCTGATCGTCGCCAAGCACCGCAATGGTCCGACCGCCACCATCACCGTGGCATTCCAGGGTCATTACTCGCGATTTGTCGACATGACGAGGGACTGACGCTGCCATTCGCGCGGTCGCGGACGTCCACGCGTCCGCGCGACGGCGGGAAACCGCTCAGCGCCTGGTCCCGTACCTGGTCAGGACCACGCCGCCGGGAAACGTCCGCGTCTCCACCAGGTTCAGGTTCACCCAGCTGTCCAGCGCGGTGAAGAACGGCGTGCCGCCGCCCACCAGGACCGGATGGGCGGCGATCACGTACTCGTCGATCAGCCCGGCGCGCATGGCCGCGCCGGCGAGCGTCGCGCCGCCGATGTGCATCGGGCCGCCGTCCTCGGCCTTGAGCCGGGTGATCTCGGCGATCGCGTCGCCGGTGACCAGGCGGGTGTTCCAGTCGACCTCGTCGATCGTCGAGGAGAACACCACCTTCGGCGTGTCCCGCCAGGTCCGCGCGAACTCGATCTCCGCCGGGGTGGCGCCGGGCCGCTGGTCGCCGGTCGGCCAGTAGGAGCTCATCGTCTCCCACAGCTTGCGCCCGTACAGCGACAGGCCACTCGCCCGCTCGTGGTCGAGCCACCACTGGAACAGCTCGTCGCTCGGCGGTCCGCTCCAGCCGATGTCGTCGCCGGCCGCGGCGATGTAGCCGTCCAGGGTCAGGTTCATACCGTAGATCAGTTTCCGCATGGCCCGGCCTTCCGTCCGCGGGTGTCCGGCGTACAGACCAGCGTGACGCGGGAAACCCTCCGCGCGCGACATGGGCTCGCCGGGAGTCCACCTTGTCGTTTCGGTGCGGACTGCTTATATGATCGCGATCGTCGTGCTGCGTCGAGCCAGTTTCCTTCGCGACTCCGCCACGGCCGTACCTGCGCCAACGCGCATTCTGAACATGCCTAGGGGGGCACTGTTTTGAAGATCCGTCGTGCACTCGCGGCCGGCCTCGTCGCCGCCGCCGTGCTCTCTCCCGCCGCGCTGTCCGCCACTCCCGCCTTCGCCGAGGCCGGCGGCGGTCAGAACCAGACCCGGGCCGGCAGCGCCGGGATCGCCGAGCTGGAGCAGGCCGCCGCCGAGGCGGCGAAGGCCTACGAGGCCGCGCTGACCGCGCTGGCCGCGAAGCAGGCCGAGGTCAACGCCAAGATGGACGGGCCGCTGCCCGCCGAGATCACCGAACGGGCGAAGAAGGCCGCCGCCGCCCTCGCCGCCGCCGAGAAGAAGCTGGAGGCCGCGGAGAAGGCGCGTCGGGACGCCAACGACGCGATCGACAAGCTGCCGCCGACCGCGACCGAGGACGAGCGGGTCGCCCTGTTCGTCATCCTCCACCAGCGGGACGTCGAGCTGACCGCCGCCAAGGCGAAGGTGGCCGAGGCGAAGGCCGAGGCCACGGCCGCCAAGGACGCGGGGGACGACTGGCGGATCGCCGCCCTGCGGGAGCTCCACCAGGCCAAGCAGGCGGCCGACAAGGCCAAGCAGGCCAAGGAGGCGGCCGACAAGGCGCTCGCCGACGCCAAGGCCGCCGCCGCTGCTGCCGCCGCCGCGGCCGAGGCCGCCAAGCAGGAGGCCAACAAGCCGGCCGAGGGCACCGGGACGAACACCCCGGCCCAGCAGGCGCAGACCGTCCAGGTGGCGAACACCGGCACGACGGCGCAGAACGCCTCGACCGGTACCGCCGACTCCGGCCGCACGCCCGGCTCGACCGGTCGCAGCTCGGGGTCGACCACCACCACGACCACAGCTACCACCGCTACCACCACGAGCACCGCGGCCGGTCAGCTGGCCGACACGGGTGCCTCGGACGCCGCTCCGCAGCTCGCGCTGATGAGCGCGGTCTCGATGGCCGCCGGTGTCGGTGTGCTGTTCTACGTCCGCCGTCGCAAGGCCGGCAGCGCCGCCTGAGCACGTGACGCACGCCGGGCCCGCACCCCCCTCGGGGAGTGCGGGCCCGGTGCGTCGTGCGGGCGGAGTGCCGCGGTCAGAGCGTGACGGTCGCGCGGAAGACGGTGGCGGCGGTGCCGGCGAGCCGGGTGCCGGTGCCGGTCGCGGGGAGGAACACGGACTCGCCGCGGGCGAGGTCCAGGGTGGTGCCGTCGGCGGCGGTGAGCCGGGCGGTGCCGGCGGTGCAGAGCAGGATCTGCGGCGCGCGGCCGTCGACCTCGCGCTCGTGCCCGTCCAGGACGAAGCGGGAGAGCCGGAACTCGTCGATCGGGACGGGGTAGAGCTCCTCGCCGGGGGTGCCGTCGACGGCGGTCGGGACCAGCGGGTCGGGGGCGCCCGGCATGAACTCGACGACCTTGAGCAGCTCGGGCACGTCGACGTACTTGGGGGTGAG
Organism: Kitasatospora sp. NPDC127111; assembly: GCF_042677465.1. NCBI lineage: Bacteria > Bacillati > Actinomycetota > Actinomycetes > Kitasatosporales > Streptomycetaceae > Kitasatospora > Kitasatospora sp. NPDC127111. The sequence continues at coordinate 26,810 of NZ_JBHXTG010000017.1, read as the reverse complement.
CCCGGCCCGCAGCACGTTGTCGGAGTTGGCCTGCAACTCGACGCAGACGCCGTGCAGATAGGCGTGCGGGACGCCGGCGCCGAGGTAGAGCGCCTGGCCGGGCCGGAGCCGGACGGCGTTGAGCAGCAGGCCGGCGATCAGACCGCGGTCGCCGGGGAACTCGCGGGTGATCCGGGTGTACAGCGCGTACGGGCCGTCGGGATCGCCGGCGGCGGCCTTGTCCACCGCCTCGGCGGTGTCCCGGACGGCGGCGGCCGCGGCGTCCCCGTCCATGGTGAGGATCGCGGCCAGGGTGTCGCGCAGGGCCCGGGACTCGTCCTCGGCGCCGAGCAGCCCGATCAGCGGGTCGAGCGCGGGCACCCCGAGCCCGGCCATCAGGGCGGCCGCGTCGGCGGGCGCGCGGAAGCCGCAGAGGCCGTCGAACTCGTTCAGCGCGCAGATGAGTTCGGGCTTGTGGTTGGCGTCGCGGTAGCTGCGGTGCGGGGCGTCCAGCGGGATGCCCAGGGCGTTCTCCGCGGCGTACCCGGCCCGGGCCTGGTCGAGGGTCGGGTGGGCCTGGATGGAGAGCGGGATGCCGGCGGCCAGGACCTTGAACAGGAAGGGCAGCGAGGGCCCGAACCGGGCCACGGTGGCGGCGCCCAGCTCGCCCTCGGGGTCGGCGGCGATCAGCTCGTCCAGCGGGCGCGGCCCGGCCCCCCGGTCGGCGCGGGACGGCGCGCCGGGGTGGGCGCCCATCCACAGCTCGGCCTGCGGTTCCCCGGTGGGTTCCTGCCCGAGCAGCTCGGGGAGTGCGGTGACCGACCCCCAGGCGTACGGGCGGACAGTGTTGACGAGCCTGTCCATGCGCGCGGTCCTGCTCCTTCGCTGCGGTGGCTGGTGTGCCGGATCGCCGGCCCGCCCCGGGCGGGCCCGGTGCGGGTGGCACGCGGTGCGGGTGGCCCGGGCGAAGGCCGGGCATCGACCCTAGCCGACCGGCGCCGCCGTCGGGGAAACGGCCGGGGCCGCCGGGGAGTGCCGCAGCCGTACCGGTGGGGCGAGAGGGCGGTAGTAGGATGCCAGGACGCAGTGTTTTCCACAGTGGTTTCCAGGTCGGCGGGACGCCGGCGGGGACTGCGTTCAGAGTGCGGGCAACGGTGACTGGCACTTCCCGCCACCGGCCGAGAGGTTTGTACGTGACCGTGAACCAGCAGAGTTTTGCTGATCTCGGCAGGGTGCTGGTGATCATCCCGACGTTCAACGAGGCGGAGAACGTCGAGCGGATCGTCGGCCGGGTCCGTGCCGCGGTGCCCGAGGCCCACGTCCTGGTCGCCGACGACAACAGCCCTGACGGCACCGGCGAGCTGGCCGACAAGCTGGCCGCCGAGGACCCGAACGTGCACGTCATGCACCGCCGGGGCAAGGAGGGGCTGGGCGCCGCCTACCTGGCCGGCTTCCGCTGGGGCATCGACAACGGCTACGACGTCCTGGTCGAGATGGACGCGGACGGCTCGCACCAGCCCGAGGAGCTGGACCGGCTGCTGGGCGCGCTGCGCGGCGCGGACCTGGTGCTCGGCTCGCGCTGGGTGCCGGGCGGCCGGGTGGTCAACTGGCCGAAGTCGCGCCTGCTGCTCTCGCGCGGCGGCTCCACGTACTCGCGCCTGATGCTGAACGTGCCGATCCGGGACGTCACCGGCGGCTACCGGGCGTTCCGCAAGGAGACCCTGCTCGGCCTGGGCATGGAGGAGGTCGCCTCGGCCGGGTACTGCTTCCAGGTGGACCTGGCCTGGCGGACGGTGAAGGCCGGCTTCAAGGTGGCCGAGGTGCCGATCACCTTCGTCGAGCGCGAGCTGGGTGCCTCCAAGATGAGCCGGCACATCGTGATCGAGGCGCTCCTGCGGGTCACCTCCTGGGGTGTCGCCGACCGGCTCGCCAAGCTGACCGGCCGGAAGGGCTGACCGCCTCCTCCGGTCATCGGACCTGAAAGCGCTCGGGCCCGCCTGTTCTCCACAGGCGGGCCCGAGCGCTTTCGGCTGTCCGGAGGGGGTTCGCGCGTCGGGGCGGGCTCGCGTGGGCGGGCTCAGCAGCCGCCCGGCTTGAGCGCGCTGGCCGGCAGGTGCTGCTCGGCCCAGAGCGCGAGCTCGGTGAGCGCGGGGCGCAGCGCGGCGCCGGCCTCGGTGAGGCGGTAGCTGACGCGCAGCGGCGGGCCCTCGTCGACCTGGCGCAGGACGAGCCCGGCGTCGGCCAGCTCGGTGAGCCGGTCGGAGAGCATGCGCTCGCTGATGCCGGGGACGGTCCGGCGCAGTTCGGAGAAGTAACCGGGCCCGTTGTTGGTGAGCACGGCCAGGATCAGGCCGGTCCAGCGCTTGCCGAGCAGGGTGAAGACGCGGGTCAGCGCCACTTCCCCGCCGGTGCAGACGGGCGTCGCCGTACACGTCTCGGGGAGCGCGTCGATCCCGTCGGTCGCTACCTCGTGCTGGGCCATGCGTACAGCCTACCTGGCCCGCCCCCAGTGACTGCAGAAAAGTAAGCTGCTACTGTAGCTGCAGCTGCGGGGGAAAGAGCAGCTACTTATTCGATGGAGGTCCCCTCATGCCCACGCTGCTGCACCTCGACTCGTCCGCCTTCACCGACGGCTCCGTCTCCCGCGAGGTCTCGGCCGCCTTCCGCACCGCCTGGCAGGCCCAGCACCCGGAGGGCACGGTGGTCTACCGCGACCTCGCCGCCCGGCCGGTGCCGCACCTGGACGCCCACGGCATCTCCGCCGCGTTCACCCCGGCCGGGCAGCAGAGCCCCGAGCAGGCGGCCGCCCTCGCCCTGCGCGAGGAGCTGATGGCCGAGCTGGAGCAGGCGGACGCCATCGTGATCGGCACGCCGATGTACAACTTCACGATCCCGTCCAGCCTCAAGGCCTGGCTGGACCAGGTGATCCTGATGGGCCGCACGGCGGGGGACAGCCCCTCGGCGGCCGGCAAGCCGGTGACGGTGGTGGCGGCGCGCGGGGGCTCGTACGCGCCCGGCGCCCCGCGCGAGCCCTACGAGTTCGTCACCACCTACCTGGAGAAGGTGCTGACCGGGATGCTCGGGCTGGAGGTCGACTTCATCGTCCCCGAGTTCACCCTGGCGGCGACCGTCCCGGCGATGGCCGACTTCGTCCAGCAGGCCGCCGACTCCAAGGCGCGGGCGCTGGAGGACGCGGCGCGCAAGGCCAAGGCGCTCGCCGCCTGAGCGGCGCCCGGGCGTGTCTGACGGGGAATCGGCGGGTCGTGCTCCCATGCTGTAGGGCGCAGGGAGTCCGACCCGCCGACCCGAGGAGCCACCAGTGACGCCGTCCCCGCCCGAGGAGCGTGCCGACGCCGTCGACGGCACCGGCCCCGCCGGGGCCCGGCCGCTGGAGGTCGCCGTCTTCACCGGCCCCGAGTCGGCCTTCTTCGCGACGTCCACGCTGATCCTCGGCGAGCGCACCGCGATCCTGGTCGACGCCCAGCTCACCCGCAGCGCCGGCCGCGAACTGGCGGAGTGGGTCGCGGGGAAGGGCCGCCGCCTGCTCGCCATCGTCGTCACCCACCAGCACCCCGACCACTACTTCGGCGCCGAGGAGGTGCTGAAGCTCTTCCCGGACGCGCAGCTGCTCGCCGCGCCGCCGGTGGTCGACGGCATCCTGCGGACCGCCGCCGCCAAGGTCGCGCAGTGGAAGCCGGTGTACGGCGACGACATCCCCGACCACCCGCTGGTGCCCGCCCCGCTGCTGCCCCAGCCGCTGATGATCGACCGCCAGGTGATCCCGGTGCTGCTGCTCGGCCAGGGCGACTGCGGCGACTCCACCGTGGTGCACGTGCCCAGCATCGGCACCGTGATCGCCGGGGACTTCGTCTACAACGGCACCCACGTCTGGACGGCCGACACCACCCCGGAGCAGCGCACCGCCTGGACGCGCAACCTCGGCCGGATCGCCGGGCTCGGCGCCCAGCGGGTGATCGCCGGCCACCGGGCGCCCGACCGGGGCGACGAGGCCGCCCGGGTGCTCGCCTTCACCGGCGAGTACCTGCAGGACTTCGACCGGCTGCTGGCCGCGTACCCGGACGATCCGGAGGGGCTGGTCACCGCGATGAACGAGCGGTACGGGGAGCTGACCCTGCCGGCCATCCTGGAGCTGGGCGCCGCCGCCAACACCGCCCGGCCCCGGGCCGCGGCCGAGGAGGACGACGGCATCGTCGACGCGGAGATCGTGGAGGACGAGCCCGAGGCCTGAACCGCCGGGCGGATACTGGCGGCATGACGCCGTACGACGTGATCGTGCCCGCCGGCGGCGCCGCCCGGCGGCTCGGCGGCGCGGACAAGCCCGGCCTCACGGTCGGCGAGACCACGCTGCTCGACCGGGTGCTCGCCGCCTGCGTCGGAGCCCGCACCACCGTGGTGGTCGGCCCGGCCCGGCCGACCGCCCGCGCCGCGGTGCGCTGGACCCGCGAACAGCCGCCCGGCGGCGGGCCGGTGGCGGCCGTCGCGGCCGGCCTCGCCGAGGTGACGGCCGGGATCGTGCTGCTGCTCGCCGCCGACCTGCCGTTCCTGGACGAGCGCACCGTCGGCCGGCTCGTCACCGCCCTCGCAGGGGCGGAACCGGACACCGAGGCCGTCGTCCTGGTCGACGCCGCCGGCCGCGACCAGCCGCTCGCCGCCGCCTACCGCACCGCGGCCCTGCGCACCGCGCTGGCCGCCGCCGGCGACCCGGCCGGCCTGCCGCTGCGCCGCCTCACCGGCGGCCTGCGCACGCTGCGGCTGGCCGACACCGACGACGTCACCTACGACTGCGACACCTGGGAGGACCTGGAGCGCGCCCGCGAGCGCGAAGGCGGGTAGCGGGGCTTCCACGGGGCCGCGGGGCCTCACGGGCCCCGGCTCACGGCGTCTCCGGGCCGGGCTCACGGCGTCTCCGGGGCCGGGCTCACGGCGCCTCCGGGGCCGCGTGAGGGAAACGACGCGCGCCGCTCACCGGGCAAACGTCCCGGGGAAACCGGTGATCAGGCAGCATGGGGCCCATGGAGCGCACGCTGGATGACTGGATCGCCGAGGTCGGGACCGAGCTGGGGATCGACCTGGACGTCGACGTCCACGGACTGCTCGACCTCGCCCGGGTGGTCGCCCACGGGGTGGCCCGGCCCGCCGCGCCGCTGACCGCCTTCCTGGTCGGCTACGCGGCCGCGCAGCGGGGCGGCGGCCCGGCGGCGGTGGCCGAGGCGTCCCGGCGGACCGCCGAGCTGGCCGAGCGCTGGGCCGCGGCGGCCGGGCCGGACCAGCCGTGAGCACCGTGGAGGAGGACCCCGTGCTCGGCCGGTTCCGTACCGACGTCCCGGCGACGCTCGGCTGGGCGCAGGCCCGGGAGACCGCCCGCCGGGCCGGACTGCGTCCACTGCCCCCGCAACTGCTGGACCTGGCCGACGCGCTCGGCCGCACGCTCGCCGAGCCGCTCACCGCGCTCACCGACCTGCCCGCCTTCGACACCTCGGCGATGGACGGCTGGGCGGTCGCCGGCCCCGGCCCGTGGCGGGTGGCCGGCCGGCTGCTGGCCGGTGAGCGGGCGGAGCCGCTGGCCGACGGCGCGGCCGTGGAGATCGCCACCGGCGCGCAGCTCCCGCCCGGCGCCACCGCGGTGCTCCGCCGCGAGCACGGCGAGCGGGCCGCCGGCCTGCTGCACGACCGCACCCCGGGCTCGCTGACCACCGGTCAGGACGTGCGGCCGCGCGGCCAGGAGTGCCGCCGGGGCGAGGCGCTGCTGCCGGCCGGCACGCCGGTCGGCCCGGCCGTCCTGGGCCTGGCCGCGGCCTGCGGCCACGACCGGCTGGCCGTCCGCCGCCGCCCGGTGGTCGAGCTGCTCGTGCTGGGCGACGAACTGCTCGCCGCCGGCCTGCCGCGGCCCGGTCTGGTCCGGGACGCGCTCGGCCCGCTGCTGCCGCCGTGGCTGCGCGCGGCCGGCGCCGAGGTGGGCGGGGTGCGGGCGGTCCGGGACGACTTCGGCCTGCTCCGGGACGCCGTCCGGCACTCCACCGCGGACGTGGTGGTGACCACCGGCGGGACGGCCGCGGGGCCGGTCGACTTCCTGCACCGGGCGCTCGCCGAGGCCGGCGCCCACCTGCTGGTGGACGGCGTCGCCGTCCGCCCGGGCCATCCGATGCTGCTCGCCGGGCTGCCCGGCGGCCGCCACCTGGTGGGCCTGCCCGGCAATCCGCTGGCCGCGGTGGCCGGCACGGTCACGCTGGCGCTGCCGCTGCTGCACGCCCTGGGCGGCCGGTCGGCCGGCGAGCCGGTGCTCGCCCCCGCCGCCGTCGACCTGCCCGGTCACCCCGCCGACACCCGGCTGCTGCCGGTCCGTCGGACCGTGCGCGGCGCCGTCCCGCTGGCCTTCGACGGCCCGGCGATGCTGCGCGGCCTGGCCCGGGCCGAGGCGCTCGCCGTGGTGCCGCCCGGCGGCGTGGCCGCCGGCGGGACGGTGGAGCTGCTGGCGACCCCTTGAGTGACCCCTTGAGCGATCCCTTGAGCGATCCCTTGAGCGGACCCTTGAGCGGACCCTTGAGCGGGCCGGTGCGCGAGCGGGTGACCTGCCCCGTGAGCGGCCCGGAGCGGGTCACCGGCCTCAACCGCCCGGCGGGACGGCCGGCCTGATGGTGATGATCCGGTCGGTGAGCCGGAGGGTGGCGGCCTCCGGGTCGGTGTACCTGAGCAGCCGTCGGCCGCGCACCACCGCGACCACCAGATCGGCACACTCGCGCGGGCTGCGCCCGGCCTCGTCCCGGGTGACCGGGCGCTCGTAGACGTCAAGGCCGGTGCCGTAGGTGAGCAGGTCCTCCATCACCGCGCCGGCGTGCGGGCTGAGCATCGACATGCCGAGCAGGCGGCCCGCCGAGCTGGAGCTGGTGACCACGACGTCGGCGCCGCTCTGCCGCAGCAGCGGGGCGTTCTCGTCCTCGCGGACGGCGGCGACCACGGTGGCGCCCTTGTTGAGCTGGCGGGCGGTCAGGGTGATCAGCGCGGCGGTGTCGTCGCGTTCGGGGGCGACCACCACCCGGGAGGCACGGGGGAGTTCGGCGCGCAACAGGGTGTCGGTGCGGGTGGCGTCGCCGACCACGCCGGCCAGGCCGTCCAGGGTGGCCTGCTCGATCACCTTGCGCTGCGGGTCGACGACCACGATCTCGGCCCGGCGCACGCCCTGTCCGAGCAGGGTGTCGACGGCGCTGCGGCCCTTGGTGCCGTAGCCGATCACGACGGTGTGTTCCCTCACTGCGGACCTCCAGCGTCCGAGCCGCCACTGCCGGCGGGTGCGTTCGGTGAGCACTTCGAGCGTGGTGCCGACCAGGATGATCAGGAAGAGCACGCGGAGCGGGGTGATCACGAAGATGTTGGTCAGCCGGGCGCTGTCGCTGAACGGGGTGATGTCGCCGTACCCGGTGGTGGAGAGCGTCACGGTGGCGTAGTACGCCGAGTCGAGGAAGCTCAGGCTCCCGTCGGCGTTGTCGTGGTAGCCGTCGCGGTCCAGCCAGACGATCACGGCGGTGGCCACCAGCAGGGCGAGCGCCAGCAGCAGCCGCCCGGACACCTGGCGCAGCGGTGCCCGCGGTCTCCGCGCCGGGAGGACGACCCGGTCGCCGGCCTCGACGTCGGGCGCCGTTCGGCCGGCGCGGCGCTCCGACAGCCGCTGCCGGAGGCCGGTCCGCCGTGCCCCGGAGGGCTGCTCGCCTTTCGTCACGTCGTCAAGAATGGCGTGGCGGCGGAGTGGTGGAGGCCCTGCCGGGGCCGCCCCGGCGTGTCGACGTCCGGCCGTCACCGTGGGGCGTCCGTCGCGAGGGGGCGCCCGGTACGCAGTAGCTTCGGGGCATGCATGCGATGACGATTCCTGAACCCGGCGGGCCCGAGGCGCTGGTCTGGGCCGAGGTGCCGGATCCGGTGCCCGGCGAGGGCGAGGTGCTGGTCGAGGTGGCGGCCTCCGCGGTCAACCGTGCCGACCTGCTCCAGCGGCAGGGCTTCTACAACCCGCCGCCCGGCAGTTCGCCGTACCCGGGGCTGGAGTGCGCCGGCCGGATCGTCGCCCTCGGGCCCGGGGTGGCGGGCTGGGCGGTCGGCGACGAGGTGTGCGCGCTGCTGAGCGGCGGCGGCTACGCGGAGCTGGTCGCGGTGCCGTCCGGGCAGCTGCTCCCGGTGCCGAAGGGGCTCACCGTGGAGCAGGCCGCCGCGCTGCCCGAGGTGGTCTCGACGGTCTGGTCCAACGTCTTCCTCACCGCCCACCTGCGGCCGGGCGAGACGGTGCTGCTGCACGGCGGCGCCAGCGGCATCGGGACGATGGCGATCCAGCTGGCCAAGGCGGTCGGCGCCCGGGTGGCGGTGACGGCGGGCAGCGCGGCGAAGCTGGCCCGGTGTGCGGAGCTGGGGGCGGACATCCTGATCGACTACCGCGAGCAGGACTTCGTCGCGGCGCTCCGGGAGGCCACCGACGGCGCCGGGGCGGACGTGATCCTGGACATCATGGGCGCCAAGTACCTGCAGCGGAACGTGGACGCGCTGGCGGTGAACGGCCGGCTGGTGATCATCGGGCTGCAGGGCGGGGTGAAGGGCGAGCTCGACCTCAACGCGCTGCTGCGCAAGCGCGGCGCGGTGATCGCGACCAACCTGCGCGGGCGGCCGCTGGCCGAGAAGGCCGCGATCGTGGCGGCGGTGCGCGAGCACGTCTGGCCGCTGGTCGAGTCCGGGGTGGTGAAGCCGGTGATCGACCGGGTGCTGCCGCTGGCCGAGGCGGCCGCCGGGCACCGGGCGCTGGAGGCGGGCGAGCAGGTCGGCAAGGTGGTGCTGCGGGCCTGACCTGGCCCCCGGCCCACGGCGGCGGGCGGCGTGGCCGGCGGGGCGGTTGGTGCACAGCCGTTCGAAATGCCCGGAATGTCGGATTGTGTGAATCTGGTCGGGAGCTGTCCCGCCGCCGACCCCGCCCGTGCGCGGTCGGCCGTCGGAAGGACCTCGACCGTGGCCGCACCTTCGAAGACGTCCCTCGGGCCGCTGCCCGCCGCGCGCTCCCGCCGTCGCACCCCGGGCAACCGTCGCCGGGGCGGCCACCGGCTTCGCCTGCTGCTCGCGGTGGCGGTGCTCGGACTCACCGTGCCGCTGGGCGTCGGGGCGCCGGCGCTGGCGGCGCCGGCCGGGCCCGCGGAGCAGTCGGCCGGGCCCGCGGAGCAGTCGGCCGGCGCGGGGGCGTCCCTCCCGTCGGGTCCGTCGTCCGACGCGTCCGGCCCGGCCGAGGCCACCGGTCCCGCCGAGGCCGTCCAGCCGTCCGGCCCGGCCGAGCCGTCGGGGCCCGCGGGCCCCGACGGGCCGGCCACCGGTCCCGTCCGGTCCGGCTCGCCGTCCGCGGGAGCCACCACCGCGACCGCGTCCGCGACCGGGCTCCCGCCCTCCGCCGGGCCGTCCCCGGAGGCCTCGCCGACGGCGACCGCCGCCCCGGGCGGACCGCCGGCACCGACCGGCCCGTCCGCACCCACGGTGAGCGCGGAGCCCGTCCCGGGCCCGGTCGCGCAGCCCTCGTCGGCCGTGTCCGGCCCGGCCGCCGCGCCGCCGCAGCACCTGGGCGGCCGCCCCTGGCCCGGGCCGGCCGCCGGCCCGTGGGCGGCGTGGGACACGACCGGGCACCGGCACCGGCCCGCCTCGGCGCCCGAGCGCGCCGGGACGGTCCCCGACCGCGCGCCGTACCGGGCCCCCGGACGCGGGGCCGAGGTGCCCGGGCAGTCCGCCGGGGCGGACCGGCCCGCCACCGGGGCGGACCCCGCCGAGAGCGGGGCCGGCGGCCCGGCCGAGGACGCCGCCGCAGCCCCCGACAGCGCGACGCTGGCGGCCGGGACGGCGGCCCAGCAGGCCGTCGCGGTCCCGCCGGTCGTGGTGCCGGCCCGCTGGGGCGACGCCTCCACGACGCAGCTGCCGCTGGGCGCCGGCCTCGGCCTGATCGGCTGCGGCCTGGGCCTGATCGGCCTGCGCCTGCGCAAGGGCTGAGCCCGGGCGCCGCCGTCCCCCGCGCGGCCGTCCCCACGCCGCTGTCCCACGCCGCTGTCCCGCGTCGCCGTCCCGCGCGTTCTCCCGCACGCCCCCGCGCGAACTGAGTATCCGTACGGATGCCGGGCCGCCGCGCGGGGGCGTAGCGTCGTGCGCGGTGGCGGGCGGAACCGGCCGACGGCGGTGCGACCGGGGGCTTCCGTCCGACCAACCCCAGTGAGGGAGAATGTTGTTCATGACGAATCCGATGAACGAGCGCTCGCCGCAGGAGCTCCACCAGGCCATGGGCGGGCAGTCGCAGGACGGCCAGAAGGTGCTGATCGTCGGACCGGACGGGCTGCCGGTGGGCCAGGGTTTCGCCGCGTCCGCGGGGGACGACGACCCCGACGGGCCGCGCGAACTGCCGGTGACCGAGATGGTGGAGCAGCCCGCCAAGGTCATGCGGATCGGCAGCATGATCAAACAGCTGCTGGAGGAGGTGCGGGCGGCCCCCCTCGACGAGGCCAGCCGCGCCCGGCTGAAGGACATCCACGCCAGTTCCATCAAGGAGCTGGAGCTCGGCCTGGCGCCCGAACTGGTCGCCGAGCTGGAGCGGTTGTCGCTGCCGTTCACCGAGGACTCGATCCCCACCGAGGCCGAGCTGCGGATCGCGCAGGCCCAGCTGGTCGGCTGGCTGGAGGGGCTGTTCCACGGCATCCAGACCGCGCTGTTCGCCCAGCAGATGGCGGCGCGCGCACAGCTGGAGCAGATGCGCCGGGCGCTGCCGCCCGGCCTGCACGGCGGTGAGCAGGAGGGCGAGGAGCCGGGCGAGGGCCGCGGGATCCGTTCCGGCCCGTACCTGTAGCCGGGCCGGGCCCACCGCGCCCGGCCACCGCGGGCCGGCCGGCGGCGGGCCGGGCGCCGGGCGCACCGCGGTCCGGGTGTTCGGACGTACCGCCACGATCCGGTACCGGACGCACCACCGCACGCAGTACGACGGGTCGTCGGTCGCGGCTCGGACACAGTGTCGGCCCTGCGCCGATCGGTGTCGCCGCGAGCCGATACCCTGGGCCCCTGTCGCGGGCCGGGCGAGCAACGCGACAGGGGCGGGCCGGCCGAGGGCGCCGGGCCCGGACACGCACGGACGAGACCGAACGTCACACGGTCGCGGCGGCACGGCCGCGCCGAGGGGGAGCAGAGGACCATGAGCGAGCACGGCAACGCGGTCGAGGGCCACTCCCTGGGCAACGGCAGGTACGTGCTGCAGCGGGTGCTCGGCGAGGGCGGCATGGCCTCCGTGCACCTCGCCTACGACAACGTGCTGGACCGCCAGGTCGCGCTGAAGAGCATGCACGCCGAGCTGGGCCGGGACGAGACGTTCAAGGAGCGGTTCCGCCGCGAGGCGCAGTCGGTGGCCCGGCTGGAGCACACCAACATCGTCACGGTCTACGACAGCGGCGAGGACATCGCCCCGGACGGCTCCAGCACGCCGTTCATCGTGATGCAGCTGGTCGACGGCAAGGGCCTGCGGGACGCGATCAACGAGGCGGTCGCGCAGTACGGCGCGATGCCGGTCGACGAGGCGCTGCGGATCACCGTCGGCGTGCTGAACGCGCTGGAGGCCTCGCACGACCAGGGCCTGGTCCACCGTGACATCAAGCCCGGCAACGTGATGTTCGACCGCAAGGGCACCGTCAAGGTCATGGACTTCGGCATCGCCCGCGCGCTGGACTCCGGCGTCACGTCGATGACCCAGACCGGCATGGTGGTCGGCACCCCGCAGTACCTCTCGCCCGAGCAGGCGCTCGGCAAGCCGGTGGACGCCCGCTCCGACCTCTACTCGGTCGGCGTGATGCTCTTCGAGATGCTCACCGGACAGCTGGTCTTCGACGGCGACTCGGCGTTCTCGATCGCCTACAAGCACGTCCAGGAGGAGCCGGTCGCGCCGTCCACGATCAACCGGGCGGTCAGCCCGGCGGTGGACGCCTTCGTCGCCCAGGCGCTGCGCAAGGACCCGGCGCACCGGTTCCCGACCGCGGCCGCGATGCGCGACGAGGCCGAGCGGCTGATGGCGGCGGAGAAGGGCGGCGGCGCCAGCCAGCTGCAGGCCAGCACGCCGCTGGTGATCACCGACGGCCCGCGCTCGGCGCACGCCGCGCCGCAGACGCCCCAGCCGCAGTTCCTCCAGCAAGGGGGGCAGCCGCAGTACCAGACGCCGCCGCCCGCCTTCCAGACCCCGCCGCCGGCCTTCCACACGCCGCCGCCCGCCTTCCACACGCCGGCGCCGGCGTTCCAGACGCCCCCGCCGGCGTTCCAGACCCCGCCGCCCTTCCCGCAGCAGGCGCACACCCCGCCGCCGCAGCCCATGCCGCAGCCGATGCCGCCGTTCCAGCCGGCTCCCGCGTCGAGCAGCAGCGGAGGCTGCTCCACGGCCCTGGTGATCGTCGGCATCATCCTCGGCGTGATCGTGCTGGCGATCATCATCATCGCGATCGTGGTGACCAAGGCCGAGAAGGACACCAAGACCAGCCCCAGCTCGCGCAGCGCCGAGCGGACGGCCACCGTCCTGTACCTGGACGCCCCGGCCGACCGGCATGGCCTGCTCTGATGCGTTCCGTCCGGATCGGGCGTGCTACGGGGGACAGCCGGAGGCGGTAGCGTTCGGGGAATACGAAGCGACAGGGCACCGCGATCCGAGCGAAGGCCCGGGGCGAGGAGCGATGGCACAGACGCAGCAGCCGGACGACGACGAAGGTGCCCGGGCGGCCGGTCCGGCCGGCGGGGCCCCGAGGACTCCCGACGCCGGTAGCGACGCCGCCACCACCGCGCTCCCGCCGTACGGCGGCGGCCCGCAGACCCCGGGCCGGGGCACCGCGGCCCCGCTCGGCACGGTCGGCGACGGCCGCTACCGGCTGACCCACCGGCTCGGCCGCGGCGGCATGGCCGAGGTGTTCGCCGCCCAGGACATCCGGCTCGGCCGGACCGTCGCCGTCAAGCTGCTCCGCGGCGAGCTCGCCCAGGACGACATCGCCCGGCTGCGGTTCACCCGCGAGGCGCACGCCGTCGCGGCGCTGAACCACCACTCGATCGTCTCCGTCTACGACACCGGCGAGGAGTACGTCGGCGACGAGTCGACGCCGTACATCGTCATGGAGCTGGTCGAGGGCCGGACCGTCCGCGAGCTGCTGGTCGACGAGGAGGAGCCGCCGGTCGACCAGGCGCTGATCATCATCGCCGGGGTGCTGGAGGCGCTCGCCTACAGCCACCGGCACGGCATCGTCCACCGCGACATCAAGCCGGCCAACGTCATCATCACCACCACCGGCGCGGTCAAGGTGATGGACTTCGGCATCGCCCGCGCGCTGACCGGCACCGCCAGCACCATGACCCAGACCGGCATGGTCATGGGCACCCCGCAGTACCTCTCGCCCGAGCAGGCCCTCGGCAAGCCGGTCGACCACCGCTCCGACCTGTACGCGGCCGGCTGCATGCTCTACGAACTGCTGACGCTGCGCCCGCCGTTCACCGGTGACACGCCGCTCTCGGTGGTCTACCAGCACGTGCAGGACCCGCCGGTGCCGCCCTCGCAGGCCAATCCGCGGGTGCCGGCCGCGCTCGACCCGCTGGTGCTGCGCTCGCTGGCGAAGAACCCGGACGACCGCTTCCAGGACGCCGACGAGTTCCGCGCCCACCTCCAGCACGCGCTGCGCGAGATGCACGGTGCCGGCGGGGCCTGGGCGGCGGCGGCCGGGCTGGCGGCCCTGGGCCACAGCGGTGCCAACCCGGTGATCGGCACGGACGAGACGGCCGTGCTCGGCGGCGGCATCGGCGGTTCGGGCGAAGCGACGACGATGCTCCCGTACCCGGGGCCCGGCGGCCCGCACACCCCGGCCACGCCCTACCAGGCGCCCGGCGGACCGTACGGCGGCGACGACGGCTCGGGCGGCGACGACGACGGCCACGACCGGCGGCGCGGCCCGTGGGGCTGGGTGGCCGGGGCCGCGGCGGTGCTGGTCGCGGCGGGTGTCGGCATCGCGCTCGCGCTCACCGGCGGCGGTGGCGGGAACAACCACAACTCGACGCCGAGCGCCTCCGTCTCGACGCCTGCCGCCACCGAGACCACCGCGCCGAGCACCGGCCCGACCTCGACCACGGCGCCGACGACGCAGAGCAACAGCCGGCGGCCGTCCCAGCCGACCGACAACAACAACCAGAGCCCCGCGGCCAGCCAGCCGTCCGGCCGGCACACCACGCAGCCGACCATGACGCCCACCGGCACCAGGTCGGCGACGGCCACCACGACGGCGACCGGCACCCCGACCTCGACCGGCACCCCGACGGGCGGGGCGACCGGCACGCCGAGCGGCGGGCCCGGCCAGACCGGAACGATGCCGCCGCCGTCGAAGCCGGCCACCACCCCCACCGTCCCGGCGGTCCCCTGACCGCCCGGGTCAGTTGGCGAAGGCGTCCAGGACCTGCTCGTACTCCTGGCACCACCACGCCAACTGGCCCGCGGAGGCGGGGTAGAGCGGGTCGGCCCGGTGGTCGGCCCGCTGGTAGCGCCACTGGAGCATCCAGAAGTCGTTGAGCCGCTCCCACCAGACCCGGTGCACGGCGGCCGCCAGGTGCTCCGCGGTGGCGGCCCCGGTGGCCCGGTAGGCCTGCGAGTAGTGCCGGACCCGGACGAGGTCGAGCACGCCCGTCGTCCGGTCGTTGAAGACCAGGGTGGCGGCCCGCACGGCCTCCTCGGCGCGCGGCTGCGGCCCCAGTTTGTCCCAGTCCAGGACGGCCGAGATCCGGCCGTCCCGGTGCAGCAGGTTCAGCCCGTGGAAGTCGCCGTGCGTCCAGCCGGTGGGCGGGGCGGCCTGGGGGGCGGGGCGCCGGTGGGCGTACTCGGCGAGCAGGTCGAGCCGCTCGGTGAGGCGCCGCTCGGCGAGCACGTCCAGTTCGCCGTGCGGGCGGTGGTTCCGGGCCCGCAGCCGGAGGTCGCGGGCGAGGGCGGCGCTGTCCAGCGGGTCGGCGGTGCGGTAGCCGGCCGGTTGCGCGACCGGGGCGCAGACGTCGTCCAGCGCGCCGTGCAGTCGGCCGAGCAGCGCGCCGAGCGCGTCGCACTGCGGCAGGGAGAGCTCGGTACCGTGCTGGTGTCGGCCATCCACCCAGGGGAAGAGCGCGAACAGCCGACCGCCGAACGCGGCCACCGTGCCGGGCTCTTCGCCGCAGCCGAGCGGGGGAGCGACGGGCAGCCCGAGGGCGTTCAGCGCGGCCATCGCGCGGTGGTGGTCGGAGATCGCGGTGCGGTTGGCGGTGGCGGCGTCGACGTAGCACTTCAGGAAGTACGTGCCGGCCTCGGCACGGACGCGGTAACCCCGGTTCAGCAGGCCCTCGGCGACGGGCTCGGCGGCCAGCAGCCGCCCGACCCGGTAGCGGCGCAGGACCTCGGCCAGAGCGGGGTGCGGGACGGGCGGGCTGAGGGTCCCTATCGGGGGTGCGGAGAGGTCGGGGCGGGCCGGGGCACAGGCGAGGGTCTGGCTGAAAGTCACAGCCTGAGAGTAGGGCCCCTCGGCGGGGTCCCTTGACAAACCGTCAGTTATGTGTAGACGACAGACGATCGGGTCGAATCAGTGCTGCTGGTCGGCCTGGTGACGGGCCACGAAGGCGGCGGCCTGCGTGCGCCGCTCCATGCCCATCTTGGCGAGCAGGCTGGAGACGTAGTTCTTCACCGTCTTCTCGGCGAGGTGCAGTTCGTTGCCGATCTGGCGGTTGGTCATCCCCTCGCCGATCAGGTCGAGGATGCGCCGCTCCTGCTTGGTGAGCTGGGCCAGCCGCTCGTCCTCCTTCTCGCCGCCGCTGCGCAGCCGGGCCAGCACCCGGCTGGTCGCCACCGGGTCGAGCAGGGACCGGCCGGCCGCGACGTCCCGGACGGCGGTGATCAGGTCGGTGCCGCGGATCGCCTTCAGGACGTAGCCGGAGGCGCCCGCCATGATCGAGTCGAACAGCGCCTCGTCGTCGGAGAACGAGGTCAGCATCAGGCACTTGATCTCCGGCTGCCGGGAGCGGACCTCCCGGCAGACCTCGACGCCGTTCCCGTCCGGCAGGCGCACGTCGAGCACCGCGACGTCGGGGTGGACGGCCGGGATCCGGGTGAGCGCCTCGGCGGCGGTGCCGGCCTCGCCGACCACGTCGATGTCGTCCTCGACCGAGAGCAGCTCGTGCACACCCCGCCGGACCACCTCGTGGTCGTCGAGGAGGAATACCCTGATTTGTCCGTTATCAGTCACCCGCAAAGCCTCCCATATCACCCTACGAAAGACCTATCGCCCGCACCGGACCGGGATCGCTATCCGGCCAGAGCAGTCCAAACCGATGCCCGTAACCCCCTTACGCGGAGGGCTCCGCCCGGATAACGTGCGCTGGTGTCCTGAAGGCGACCGAATTGAGAGCTGCGCCACACCCGCAGTTGTCGAAGCCCAACAAGTAGGACGTCCTAGCGCAAGGGCGCCAGGGGCTGCCGCTGGGTAACGTTCTCGTGAGGGACGCCGTCGGAAAAGGATCACCACCTGCCCCGCAGTAGGTGCGCACACCCACGCGCGCCCCGCGAGGCGGTGACCGGACCGGTCACCGGCGACCCCGGGCGGCCGGACAGACCGAGGAGTGAACGTGACCGTCAAAAGCACGGCGAGGGCTCGCAAGAAGGCGGCCCCCGGCGTCCCTGACACCCTCCGCGCCACGGGTACGGACGCCCAGCCGGAGCTCGTACAGCTGCTCACCCCGGAAGGCGAGCGGGTCGAGCACCCGGACTACCCGCTCACCACGACTCCGGACGAGCTGCGCGCCCTCTACCGCGACCTGGTGCTGGTGCGCCGGTTCGACGCCGAGGCGACCGCGCTGCAGCGCCAGGGCGAGCTGGGCCTGTGGGCCTCGCTGCTCGGCCAGGAGGCGGCCCAGGTGGGTTCCGGGCGCGCCATGCGCACCGGCGACTACGCCTTCCCGACCTACCGCGAGCACGGTGTGGCCTGGTGCCGCGACGTCGACCCGCTGAACCTGCTCGGGATGTTCCGCGGTGTGAACCACGGCGGCTGGGACCCGAACGAGAAGAACTTCCACCTCTACACCATCGTGATCGGCTCGCAGACCCTGCACGCCACCGGTTACGCGATGGGCATCACCAAGGACGGCGCGGACGACGCGGTGATCGCCTACTTCGGCGACGGCGCCTCCAGCCAGGGCGACGTCAACGAGGCCTTCACCTTCGCCTCGGTCTACAACGCCCCGGTGGTCTTCTTCTGCCAGAACAACCAGTGGGCGATCTCCGAGCCCACCACCAACCAGACCAAGATCCCGCTGTACCGCCGCGCCTCCGGCTTCGGCTTCCCGGGCGTCCGGGTCGACGGCAACGACGTGCTGGCCTGCCTGGCCGTCACCCGCTGGGCGCTCGACCACGCCCGCAGCGGCAACGGCCCGGTGCTGATCGAGGCGTTCACCTACCGGATGGGCGCGCACACCACCTCCGACGACCCGACCCGCTACCGGCAGGCCGAGGAGACCGAGGCCTGGAAGGCCAAGGACCCGATCACCCGGCTCAAGGCCCACCTGGAGAAGGAGGGCCTGGCCGACGAGGAGTTCTTCGCCTCGATCGACGCCGAGAGCGAGCAGCTCGGGCTGCGGGTCCGCGAGGGCGTGCGCAGCATGCCGGACCCGGACCCGACCCTGATCTTCGACCACGTCTACGCGGAGCCGCACGCGCTGGTCGATGAGGAACGGGCCGAGTACGTCGAGTACGCGGCCTCCTTCGAGGCGGGGGAGAACCTCTGATGGCCGGTCAGCTCAGCATCGCGAAGGCGCTCAACGACGCGCTGCGCAAGTCGCTGGAGAACGACCCGAAGACCGTCCTGATGGGCGAGGACATCGGCAAGCTCGGTGGCGTCTTCCGGATCACCGACGGGCTCCAGAAGGACTTCGGCGAGGACCGGGTGATCGACACCCCGCTCGCCGAGTCCGGCATCATGGGCACCGCGATCGGCCTCGCGCTGCGCGGCTACCGCCCGGTGGTCGAGATCCAGTTCGACGGCTTCGTCTACCCGGCCTTCGACCAGATCGTCACCCAGCTGGCGAAGATGCACGCCCGTGCGCTCGGTCACGTGAAGCTGCCCATCACCGTCCGCATCCCGTACGGCGGCGGCATCGGCGCGGTCGAGCACCACAGCGAGTCGCACGAGGCGTACTTCGCGCACACCGCCGGCCTGCGGGTGGTCACCCCCTCCAGCGCGCACGACGCGCACTGGATGCTCCGCCAGTCCATCGAGTCGGACGACCCGGTGATCTTCCTGGAGCCCAAGCGCCGCTACTGGGACAAGGGCGAGGTCGGAGACGACCCGATGTTCCCGCTGCACTCGGCCCGGGTGGTCCGCCAGGGCACCGACGCGACGCTGATCGCGTACGGCCCGATGGTCAAGGTCTGCCAGGAGGCCGCCGCGGTCGCCGAGGAGGACGGCCGCCGGCTGGAGGTCGTGGACCTGCGCTCGCTCTCCCCGGTGGACTTCGCCACCCTGGAGGAGTCGGTCAAGCGGACCGGCCGCGGCATCGTGGTGCACGAGGCGCCGGTCTTCATGGGCATGGGCGCCGAGCTGGCCGCCCGGCTGACCGAGCGGTGCTTCTACCACCTGGAGGCGCCGGTCCTGCGGGTCGGCGGCTACTACGCGCCGTACCCGCCGTCCCGGGTCGAGGAAGCCTTCCTGCCCGACCTGGACCGCGTGCTCGACGCCGTCGACCGCGCGCTCGCGTACTGAACCGGGGAGCGAAGATGACCACCGAAGTTCGCTCGCTCCGCGAGTTCAAGATGCCCGACGTGGGCGAGGGCCTCACCGAGGCCGAGATCCTCAGCTGGTACGTCAAGCCCGGCGACACCGTGACGGACGGCCAGGTCGTCTGCGAGGTGGAGACCGCCAAGGCCGCCGTGGAGCTGCCGATCCCGTTCAACGGGGTGGTCGAGCAGCTGTTCTTCCCGGAGGGCGCGACGGTCGACGTCGGCACCGTGATCATCTCGGTCGCGGTGGCGGGCGCCGCCCCCGCCGCGGCCCCGGCCGCTCCCGCCGCCGTGCCGGCGGCCGCCCCCGCGAAGGCCGAGCCGGCCGAGCCGGAGCGGCGCGAGGTGCTGGTCGGCTACGGTCCGCGGACCGGCGGCACCCAGCGCCGGGCCCGCCGGACGACCACCACGGTGGCCGCCAAGGCCCCGGCGGCGCCCGTCGCCCCGGTGCCGGCCCCGGCCGCCCCGGCTCCGGTGGCCGTGCCGGTGGTGCCCGAACAGCCCTCCGGTGACCGACCGTTGGCCAAGCCGCCGGTGCGCAAGCTGGCCAAGGACCTCGGCGTCGACCTGCGGGCCGTCACCCCGACCGGCCCGGCCGGAGTGATCACCCGCGAGGACGTGCACGCGCACGCCTCGGCGGCGGCCGCGGTCGCCGCGGCGGCCCAGGCCCCGGTGGCCGAGCCGGCCGAGGCGCCCGTCGCGGGCCCGGTGGCCGTGCCGGCCACGACCACGGGCGACGTCCGGGTGCCGATCAAGGGCGTTCGCAAGGCGACCGCGCAGGCGATGGTGGCCTCGGCCTTCACCGCCCCGCACGTCACCGAGTTCGTCCAGGTCGACGTCACCCGCACGATGAAGTTCGTCCGCCGGCTCAAGGAGAGCGGCGAACTGG
Source organism: Kitasatospora sp. NPDC127111 (assembly GCF_042677465.1). Lineage (NCBI taxonomy): Bacteria > Bacillati > Actinomycetota > Actinomycetes > Kitasatosporales > Streptomycetaceae > Kitasatospora > Kitasatospora sp. NPDC127111. The sequence continues at coordinate 7,143 of NZ_JBHXTG010000017.1, read as the reverse complement.
GCCGGGACGTCCGGGTCAGCCCGCTGCTGCTGGTCGCCAAGGCGCTGCTCACCGCGATCAAGCGCCACCCCGAGATCAACGCGCAGTGGGACGAGGCGGCCCAGGAGATCGTCATCAAGGGCCAGGTGAACCTCGGCATCGCCGCGGCCACCCCCCGCGGCCTGATCGTCCCCAACATCAAGGACGCGGGCGGCAAGACCCTCTCCGGCCTGGCGACCGCGCTCGGCGAGCTGATCGACACCGCCCGCCAGGGCAAGACCTCGCCGAACGACATGCAGGGCGGCACGGTCACCATCACCAACGTCGGCGTCTTCGGCGTCGACACCGGCACCCCGATCCTCAACCCGGGCGAGGCCGCGATCCTCGCCTTCGGCGCGGTCCGGGAACTGCCGTGGGTGCACAAGGGCAAGGTGGTCCCGCGTCAGGTGACCACGCTGGCGCTCTCCTTCGACCACCGCCTGGTGGACGGGGAGCTGGGCTCCAAGGTGCTGGCCGACGTGGCCGCGCTGCTGGAGCGCCCGAAGCGCCTGATCACCTGGGGCTGACGACCCGGAACCGATGAAGGGGCCCTCCTCCGCGCGGTGGTGCGGAGGAGGGCCCCTTCTCGTGCCCGCGGGCCGGTCAGCGCCGGGGACGCAGCCGGCGCGCGGCGAACCGGGCGCCCGCGCCGAGCGCGAGCAGGACGGCGCCGACGGCGGCGGTCAACCACCCGGCGTCGACACCGGTCCGGGCCAGCTCGGGGGCACCGGTGGTCGGCCCGGCGTCGGCCAGCGGGGTGGCGGGCTCCGCCACGGCCGGGACGACGGCCGCGGCGGCCGGGGCCGGGACGGCCGCCGCGGCGACCGGGGCCGGGGTGCGGTCGGCGACGGGCTGGGCCTGGGTCTGCGTGGCCCCGGCGGCGGGCTTGGCGGTCTTCGAGGGGGTGGGCTTGCCCGGGGCGGGCTTGGCGGGGGCGGCGGGGTGCACCACGGACATCTCGTTCTCCTGGTAGTCGCCGTGGTTGTCCTCGGCCGAGCCGGAGACGTTGACCTGGATGCGGGTCAGGCCGTGCGGGGCAGTGGCGGAGAGGCCGACGCGGAAGGTGAAGTGGGCGGCCCGGCCGTCCTGCAGGGGCTCGCCGTACGGGCTCTCCCCGCCGAGGAAGCCGTCGGAGGAGTGCCCGAGGGAGACCTTCCGCCAGCCCTGGGGCGTGAGTGCCTCGACGGTCATCATGGTGGAGTCCAGGCCGATCATGTCGACGGTGTCGCGGAAGGCCACTCCCGCGGTGACGTGGCGGTAGGGGGCCCCGGTGAAGTTGACGACCTCGACCGGGATCTCGACCTTCGGGCCGCCGGCGGTGATGCTCAGGGACTTCGTCATGAAGAGCCCGGCCTGAACGTGGCCGTTGTGCACCGCCGTGGACGCCGTCGGGGCGGAGCCGGGGTTGGCGGCCTGGCCCGCGTCGGCGGCCCAGGCGGCGTCGGTGGTCAGGAACTGGATGCCGCCGGCGAGGACGGCGGTGGCGGCGATGGTGGCGAGGCGGCGGCGGCCGGAGAGCGAGCGGACGTTCTTCGCAGAAGTGGTGATAACGGACTTGCGCATGACGTGTCTCCCCAGGGTCATGGTGGTGCGGGTGTGTGAGGTGAAGGTGACCGGCGCCGCTCCTGTCGAGCGGTGGCGCCCCCCGGCTTCGCCGGTCTCGCTCTCCGTTGCCCTTCACATGTACAGACGTGCATCCCCGCCGGGGGTTGCAGGTGGGTTCAAAGCTTTTTCGGGATCTTTCGCGTCGGCTTCGGTGGGGTGGGGGGACGGCGAGGGGCCCGTCCTCGTACCGGCGTACGAGGACGGGCCCCTGGGGGCCGTGCTTCTGACTAGCGCTGGGGTCGCAGCCGGCGCACGGCGATCAGGACGCCCGCGCCGAGGGCGAGGAAGGCGGCCGAGGAGGCGGCGAGGAAGGTGTTGCGCTCGGAGGAGCCGGTGTGGGCCAGCTCGGGGGTGCCCGCGGGCGCGGTGGTGGCCGGCGCGGTGGTGGGGGTGGCCTCGGGGGCCGTGGGGGCCGCGGTGGTGGTGTCGGCGGCCGGCTCGGCGGCGGGGCTCGGCTTGGCCGAGGGCTTGGCCGGGGCGGGCTTGGCGGTCTTCGAGGGGGTGGGCTTGGCGGGGGCGGCGGGGTGCACCACGGACATCTCGTTCTCCTGGTAGTCGCCGTGGTTGTCCTCGGCCGAGCCGGAGATGTTGACCTGGATGCGGGTCAGGCTGTGCGGGGCAGTGGCGGAGAGGCCGACGCGGAAGGTGAAGTGGGTGGCCCGGCCGTCCTGCAGCGGCTCGCCGTACGGGGTCTCCGCACCGATGAACCCGTCGGAGGAGCGTCCGAGGGAGACCTTCCGCCAGCCCTGGGGCGTGTGCACCTCGACGGTCAGCATGCCGGCCTCCAGGTTGGTCGTGTCGACGGTGTTGCGGAAGGCCACCCCGGCGGTCACGTTGCGGTACGGCGCCCCGGTGAAGTTGACCACCTCGATCGGGATCTCGACCTTCGGACCGCCGGCGGTGATGCTCAGGGACTTCGTCATGAAGAGCCCGGCCTGAACGTGGCCGTTGTGCACCGCCGCGGACGCCGTCGGGGCGGAGCCGGGGTTGGCGGCCTGGCCGGCGTCGGCGGCCGAGGCGGTGTCGGTGGTGAGGAACTGGATGCCGCCGGCGAGGACGGCGGTGGCGGCGATGGTGGCGAGGCGGCGGTGGGCGGAGAGCGAGCGGACGTTCTTCGCAGAAGTGGTGATAACGGACTTGCGCATGACGTGTCTCCCCAGGGTCATGGTGGTGCGGGTGTGTGAGGTGAAGGTGACCGGCGCCGCTCCTGTCGAGCGGTGGCGCCCCCCGGCTTCGCCGGTCTCGCTCTCCGTTGCCCTTCACATGTACAGACGTGCATCCCCGCCGGGGGTTGCAGGTGGGTTCAAAACTTTTTTCGGAAGTCTTCGGAGGGGTGCTTCGGGATACTGCCGGGATGACGGATGAGCTGACGATCCGACCGGAGACGACACCGGTCGCGAGCGGGGAACGTCGGTCGCTGCGCCGGGACGCGTCTGTCCCGGCGCTGCTGGCCGGGCTGGTGTGCATCGTGGTGTCGTTCTCGGGACCGCTGGTGGTGGTGCTCGCGGCGGCCGCCGCCGGGCGGCTCGACGAGGCGCAGACCGCCTCCTGGATCTGGGCGGTGTCGATCGGCAGCGGGCTGACCTGCCTGCTGCTCAGCTGGTGGACCAGGACGCCGGTGATCACCGCCTGGTCCACCCCGGGTGCCGCGCTGCTGGTGACCAGCCTCGGCGCGTACCCCTACCGGGAGGCGGTCGGTGCCTTCCTGGTGAGCGCGGTCGTGGTGGCGCTGTTCGGGGTGACCGGGCTGTTCGGGCGGCTGATCGCGGCGGTCCCGGCCGGGATCGTCAACGCGATGCTGGCGGGCATCCTGTTCTCCTTCGGCGCCGGGATCTTCGGCGCGGTGAAGGGCGCGCCCGCCCTGGTGCTCGGCAGCTTCGCGGCCTTCCTGCTGGCGAAGCGGCTGGCGCCGCGGTACGCCGTGCCGGCCGCGCTGCTGGCCGGCGCGGTGCTGGCGGCCGTCACCGTCGGGCTGCCGCTGCACCTCGGCCCGGGTGGTCCGACCCGGCCGGTGCTGACCGTTCCCGCGTTCTCCTGGCCGGCCATGGTGGGGCTGGCGCTGCCGCTCACCATCGTCGCGCTGGCCTCGCAGAACGCGCCGGGCCTGGGCGTGATGCGGGCCTTCGGCTACCGGCCGGACGACCGGCTGCTGATCGGGGCCACCGGCGGGCTCTCCGTCCTGCTGGCGCCGTTCGGCTCGCCGGGCGTCAACCTGGCGGCGATCACCGCGGCCATCTGCGCCGGCCCGGAGAGTCATCCCGACCCGCGCCGTCGTTATGTCGCCGGGATGTCGGCGGGCGCGCTCTACCTGCTGGTGGGCAGTTTCGGCGGCGTGCTGGTGAGCCTCTTCACCGGCCTGCCGAAGGAGCTGATCGCGGTGATCGCCGGGGTCGCGCTGCTGGCCTCGCTGCAGGGCAGCCTGGCCGCGGCGGTCGCCGAGGAGCGCGGCCGGGACGCGGCGGTGGTGACCTTCCTGGCGACGGCGTCCGGGATGAGCCTGTACGGCATCGGCTCGGCGTTCTGGGGCCTGCTGTTCGGCCTGGCCGTCCACCTGGTGATCGAGGTGCGGCCGGGACGGAAGGGCTGAGCCGGGTGGCCGGCGGAGGTCACGGTCGGTGAGGAACGACCACCTGGTCGGACTCATCGGTATGACCGGGACGATCCCGGTCGTTCGTCCAGGTCGGTGACATTTTCGCCGGACAGGATGGGGAGACACGCCGGGCCGGGTACGGCTACGCGTCCACCACCCGGGCGACGCCGGGTGACCGGATCCCCGAGGACGCACCCGTATGCCGCCTGGCAACCCTGGCCGTCTCGTCCGGAGTCTGGCCGCGCTCGTGCTGGTGTCCACCGCCGTCCTGCCCTCCGCCCTGGAGCTGGCCGGCCCCTCGCCCTTCGGCGTGATCGGGCCCGGCGCGCCCGCCGACCGGGCGGTGCCGCCGCACAGCGTGCAGCGGGCCGACCTGCGCGCCGCCGGCACCGCCCCGACCGTCGACATAAGGCGCACCGGGGACCCGGCCAACCGGATCACCCTGGTCCTGCTTGGCGACGGCTACACCTCCGACGAGCAGGACCTCTTCCGCCAGCAGGCCGACCGGGCCTGGCGGGCGCTGATGGACATCGAGCCGTTCCGCAGCTACCAGGGGTTCTTCAACATAAGGAGGGTCGAGGTGGTCTCCCCGGTCTCCGGCATCGCCGAGACCGAGAGCCGGGGCCGCAATCCCGCCACCCCGCTCGGCATGCACTTCTGGTGCGAGGGCACCGCCCGGCTGCTCTGCGCCGACGAGGCCGCCACCGCTCGCTACGCCGGGGACGACGAGGGCCCGCAGTACCTGATCGCGCTGGCCAACTCCAGCGAGTACGGCGGCGCGGGTGGCACCGGGGTGACCACGCTGGCCGGCGGCAGCGCGGACGCCGGGCGGATCATCCAGCACGAGATAGGGCACACCGTCGGGGACCTCGGTGACGAGTACGACAGCGCGCCGGACGACGCCGAGTACCCGAACCTCTCCACCGACAACGCGGACGAGATGCGCCGCAAGCAGTCCAAGTGGTGGCGCTGGCTGGGCGCGGAGTCCCCGGACGGGGCCGGGACGGTCGGGGCGTACCGGAGCGCCAACGGGATCTACCGGCCGACCCCGGACTCGGTGATGCGCACCCTCGGCGGGGCGTACAACCTGCCCTCGCGGGAGGCCATCGTCGAGGCGATCTACCGCCGGGTCCGGCCCACCGACGCGCCGGTGCCCGCGCCGGGCGAGGTCACCGGCCGCCCGCGGCTTGAGGTCCGCCCGCTGCCGCTGACCGGGGCCCGGCAGCTCCAGGTCGACTGGACGGTGGACGGCGTCCCGGTGGAGCCGCAGGCGGCGGACCGCAGCTGGCTCGACACCGCCCGGCTCGACCTGGTGCCCGGTCGCAGCAGCACCGTCACGGCCACCGTCCGGGACACCACCGACTGGGTCCGGGACGAGGCCTTCCGCGACCGGTACATGACCAGGTCGGTGTCCTGGACGGTGACCGGCTGAGGTGGTTCGTGTCCGACCCCGCTCGCCCCCGGGCTGGGCGTCCAATGATGGGATGACTAACCTGGGGGGCACTATGCCCGTGGAGCCCGCCGGTTCAGCCCGCCCCCAGTCCGTCCCCGCTCCCCGCTCCACCGCCGAGCCCGCGCCCCCGGCCGGCGGCGGCGTCCCGCCGCCCCCCGGCGGGCGCGCCGCGTGGCTGGCCTGGGCCATCGGCGCCAGCGTCTACGTGCTCGCCGTCATCCACCGCACCAGCCTCGGCGTGGCCGGACTGGACGCCGCCGACCGCTTCGGCATCGGCGCCTCCGCGCTCTCCACCTTCTCCATCCTCCAGGTGCTGGTCTACGCGGCCATGCAGATACCGGTCGGGCTGCTGGTCGACCGGTTCGGCCCGCGCCGGGTGCTGCTGCTCGGCGTCCTGCTGCTCAGCACCGGGCAGCTGGCCTTCGCCTTCAGCTCGGCGTTCGTCCCCGCGCTGGCCTCCCGGGCGGTGCTGGGCTGCGGCGACGCGATGACCTTCATCAGCGTGCTGCGGATCGCCGCGCGCTGGTTCCCGGCCGCGAAGAACCCGTTCGTCGCCCAGCTCACCGGCCTCGCCGGGATGGGCGGCAACCTGGTCACCACCGTCGTCCTCGCCCGGGCGCTGCACAGCGAGGGGTGGACGCCCACCTTCACCGCGATCGCGCTGCTCGGCGCCGCCGTCTTCGCGCTGGTCGCGCTCTTCCTCCGGGAGGCCCCGCCCGGCCCGCCGGTCACCGCCGTTCCGGGCCCGGCCGCGCCCCGGCCCGCCGTCGGCCGGCAGGTCCGGCTCGCCTGGCGCGAGCCCGGCACCCGGCTCGGGCTCTGGGTGCACTTCACCACGCAGTTCCCGGGGAACGCCTTCGGTCTGCTCTGGGGCCTGCCCTACCTGGTCGAGGGCCAGGGCATGTCGCGCACGGAGGCCGGCGGGCTGCTCACGCTGCTGGTGCTGGCCAACATGACCTTCGGCTTCGTGTTCGGCCGGCTGCTGTCCCGCACCGCCCGGGCCCGGATGCCGATCGTGCTCGCCGTGATCGCCACCACCGCGGCCGGCTGGGCCCTCGTGCTGGCCTGGCCGGGCGGGCGGCCGCCGCTCTGGCTGCTGGTCGCGATCATCCTGGTGATGGGCAGCAACGGCCCGGCCTCGCTGGTCGGCCTGGACTACGCCCGCGCCCGCAACCCGGTCGAGCGGCTCGGCACCGCCTCCGGCATCGTCAACATGGGCGGCTTCATCGGCACGATGATCACGCTCTTCGGGATCGGCGTCCTGCTCGACCTGCTCACCCCGGAGGGCGCCGGCGGCTACCCGGCCACCGCCTTCCGCTGGGCGTTCTGCTGGCAGTACGTGCCGCTGGCGGTGGGCACGCTGATGATCCTGCGGCTGCGCCGGAAGGTGGCGGCGGCGTCCTGACGGCGGCGGCCGGGCGGCCCGGTGAGGTCCGGGGCCCGCCCGCGCGGGGCCCCCCCCCCGCACCACCGGGGC